>JBOHKJ010000116.1:0-2946 GCA_050728975.1 Kiloniellales bacterium
GCTCGCTGCCGTCGACCTGCCCGCCGCGACCGCCGATCGCATTTCGGCGCGGGCGCGCGCGCTGGTCCAGGCCGTGCGCGAGCGCCGCGTCGGCCAGGGCGGGCTCGACGCCTTCCTCCACGAATACGAGCTGTCGAGCCGCGAGGGCGTGGTGCTGATGTGCCTCGCCGAGGCGCTGCTGCGGGTGCCTGACGCGCCCACCATCGACAAGCTGATCAAGGACAAGATCGCCACCGCTGACTGGGAAGCGCACCTCGGCCACAGCGATTCGATTTTCGTCAATGCCTCGACCTGGGCGCTGATGCTGACCGGGCAGGTGGTGCGCCTCGACGAGCGCTCGGCGAGCGATCTCGCCGGCACGCTCGGCCGCATGGTTCGGCGCAGCGGCGCGCCGGTGATCCGCACCGCGGTGACCCGCGCGATGCGCATTCTCGGCCGCCAGTTCGTCATGGGCCGCACCATTGAGGAGGCGCTCGAGCGCGCCCGGCCTCTGGAGGAGCGCGGCTACCGCTACTCCTACGACATGCTGGGAGAGGCTGCGCGCACCGCGGAAGATGCCGAGCGATATTTCCAGTCCTACCGCCAGGCGATCGCCGCGATCGGCGAGGCCGGCAAGGGGCGGTCGGCGATCGACAGCCCCGGCATCTCGGTCAAGCTTTCGGCGCTCCATTCGCGCTACGACTATGCTCAGCGTGCGCGCGTGCTGAAGGAGCTGGTGCCGAAGCTGCTGGCGCTCGCGCAGCAGGCCAAGGGGCTCGACATCGGCTTGACGGTCGACGCCGAGGAGGCCGACCGCCTCGATCTTTCGCTCGACGTGCTGGCCGCCGTCGCCAAGGACAAGGCGCTGGCCGGCTGGGAGGGCCTGGGCCTCGCCGTTCAGGCCTATCAGAAGCGCGCGCCGCTGCTGATCGACTGGCTGGCCGCGCTCGCACGCGACAGCGGGCGCCGCTTCATGGTGCGCCTCGTCAAGGGCGCCTACTGGGACAGCGAGGTGAAGCGCAGCCAGGAGCGCGGCCTGTCGGGCTATCCCGTCTTCACGCGGAAAGTCTTCACCGATCTCTCCTATCTGGTCTGCGCCAAGCGCCTGCTGGCCGAGCCGGAGTGCTTCTATCCGCAGTTCGCCACCCACAACGCGCACACGGTCGCCGCGGTCTTGGAGCTGGCGCAGAATCGCCGCGACTTCGAGTTCCAGCGCCTCCACGGCATGGGCGAGGCGCTCTACGACCAGGTGGTGGGACCGGAGAAGCTCGATCTCCCGGTGCGGGTCTACGCGCCAGTCGGCAGTCACGAGGATCTGCTGGCCTATCTGGTGCGGCGTCTGTTGGAGAACGGCGCCAACACCTCCTTCGTCAATCGTATCCAGGACGAGGCGCTGCCGATCGAGGAGATCATCGCCGATCCCGTCGCCCGGGCGCGCAGGTTGGGGCGCATTCCCCATCCCAACATTCCGCTCCCGGCCGATCTCTACGGCCGGGAGCGGAGGAATTCGCAGGGCGTCGACCTCGCCGATCCGGAGGTTCTGGTGCCGCTCGGACAGCGAATGAAGCAGGCGTTGGCGCGCCCCTGGAGCGCGGCCCCGCTGCTGGGCGGCGTTGCCGAGGCCGGAAAGGCGCGTCCGCTGCTCGATCCCGCCGACCGCCGGCGCAAGGTGGGCGAGGTGACCGAGGCCGATGCGGCCACGGTCGAGCGTGCGGTGGCGCGCGCCGAGCGCGCCTTCTTCGACTGGGAAACGACGCCTGCAACCGAACGCGCCGCTTGCCTGGAGCGCGCCGCCGATCTCTTCGAGGAGAATGACGCGGCTCTCATGGCGCTCGCGGTGCGCGAGGCCGGCAAGACACTCCCCGATGCGGTCGCCGAGGTGCGCGAGGCTGTCGACTTCCTGCGCTACTACGCGGCCCGCGCGCGCGAGGATTTCGCCGCGCCCAAGCGTCTGCCGGGGCCGACCGGCGAGCGCAACGAGCTCCACCTGCGTGGGCGCGGCGTCTTTGCCTGCATCTCACCCTGGAACTTTCCGCTCGCGATCTTCACCGGGCAAGTTTCGGCCGCACTCGCCGCCGGCAACGCCGTCATTGCCAAGCCGGCCGAGCAGACGCCCCTGATCGCCGCCGAAGCGGTGCGCCTTCTCCATCGCGCCGGCGTGCCAGGCGAGGTGTTGCACCTGCTGCCCGGCGACGGCCCCCAGGTCGGCGCGCCGCTGGTGGCCGATCCGCGCGTCGCCGGCGTGGTGTTCACCGGCTCGGTGGAGGTCGCCCATCTCATCAATCGCACCTTGGCGAAGCGCGACGGGCCGATCCCGCCGCTTATCGCCGAGACCGGCGGCCAGAACGCCATGATCGTCGATTCGACCGCGCTGCCCGAGCAGGTGGTGAACGACGTGCTGATCTCGGCCTTCCAGAGCGCCGGTCAGCGTTGCTCGGCGCTGCGCGTGCTGTTCCTGCAGCAGGACGTGGCCGATAAGATGCTGCGGATGCTGAAAGGGGCGATGGCCGAGCTTGCGGTCGGCGATCCCGGTCTGCTCTCCACCGACGTCGGGCCGGTGATCGACGCCGAGGCGCGCGACAATCTGGCGCGCCACGTCGCGGCGCTGAAGACGAGCGCGACGCCGATTGCCGAGGTGAAGCTGCCGCCAGAAACCAGGCACGGCACCTTCCTGGCGCCGGCCGCTTTCGAGATCGTGTCCATCGGATCGCTGGAGCGCGAATACTTCGGCCCGGTGCTGCACGTGGTGCGCTACGCCGGCGACCGCCTGGACCGGGTGATCGAGGCGGTCAACGCCACGCGCTACGGCCTGACGCTCGGCATCCACAGCCGCATCGACTCGACGGTGGACTACATCGCGCGCCGCCTCAAGGTCGGCAACGCCTACGTCAACCGCAACATGATCGGCGCGGTGGTCGGCGTGCAGCCGTTCGGCGGGGAAGGCCTCTCGGGCACCGGGCCGAAGGC
>JBOHKJ010000117.1:0-7639 GCA_050728975.1 Kiloniellales bacterium
GGCAATCTCTGCATCCTCGACTCCTGGCCCGGCCAGATGCGCACCGTCTACGGCGACCACGAGCGCTTCATTCAGACCTATTTCTCCACCTATCCCGGAAAGTATTTCACCGGAGACGGCTGCCGGCGCGACGACGACGGTTACTACTGGATCACCGGCCGCGTCGACGACGTAATCAATGTCGCCGGCCACCGCATGGGCACCGCCGAGGTCGAGAGCGCGCTAGTGGCCCACCCCAAGGTTTCCGAAGCGGCCGTGGTCGGCTATCCGCACGACATCAAGGGCCAAGGCATCTACGCCTACGTGACGCTCAAGGCCGGCGAGAGTCCCAACGACGCGCTGCGCAAGGAGCTGGTCACCTGGGTGCGCAAAGAGATCGGCCCGATCGCTTCGCCCGATCTTATCCAATGGGCGCCCGGCCTGCCGAAGACCCGTTCCGGCAAGATCATGCGCCGCATCCTGCGCAAGATTGCCGAGAACGACTATTCGAACCTCGGGGATACCTCGACGCTGGCCGACCCCGCGGTGGTCGACGATCTGGTGAACAATCGCCAGAACAGGCCGGCATGACGATTCGGATCAAGTAACAACAAGGATCGGCTGCGCCAATCCACGGTTGGCCGATCCACGGCGAGCGAGGACGACGCGATGCTTCAGGCCCGGGAGCCGGCCTTTCGGCCCGGCTGCTACCCTACGTTGCTTGTAATTCTAACCGCGCTCTTCGCGGTCGCAGGGCCCGGTTTCGCGCCGCGCGCACTCGCGCAAGACGAGTGGCGCGACATTCCGACCTACGAGAGCGATCTCACACTGCCTGTCCTGACCGACCTCAAGGTGGTCTCGACCTCGTATCGCAACAGGAGCAACCGAGCGCGCGAGAATTTCCATCTCATCGAATCGGACGGTATGTGGGGCTTCTTCTTGACCAGCGTCGTCATCCACGGCTTCTACCGCGAGGGGTCGATCTCCTGGTTCAGGAAGGAAGGCCGCTTCTCGGAGGAGCTGACCGACTGGCTCAAGCTAAAGCCCGGCAGCCTTGCCGATCTCAAGCCGATCGAGCATCGCTCTGCCCGCTCGAGCGGCTTTACCGCCCGCGCCCGCAACGAGGACAGCGAGGATTGCCTGGTCGCCGGCGGCGCCTATCGCTTCCGCGGCGCAAGCGGCGGCGACAACGACCGCGGCCAGTTCGATACCATCGTCGTCGGCATGCTCTGCGGGGCCTCCGCCAAGTTGCAGGATCTCGAGATCTATATGACCGAGGTCGACAAGGTGCGCGACCGCGACTCCTTCCGCGCCGCGCTGGACCGACGTTGATCGGGCGCCGCCGATCGGGTCGGCATGCCGAGCAAAGAGGCAAACCGGGTACGCCATGAGCAAGCGCAACACCGCCGCAAAGACCGACTATCCGCCCACCGCGCGCAGCCGCTCCAAGCGCCTCCACCAGTACGCGCACTACGACCGCGCGACAGTGCATGCGGTGCTGGATGCCGGAGTGCTGTGCCATGTCGGCTATGCGATCGAGGGACAGCCTTACGTCACGCCGACCGCCTACTGGCGCGACGGCGAGCAGGTCTATTGGCACGGCTCCTCGGCGAGCCGCATGTTGCGCCAGCTCGAAAGCGGCGTTGCCGTCTGCTTCACCGTCTCGCTGCTCGACGGTCTGGTGCTGGCGCGCTCGGGCTTCAACTCCTCGTTCAACTATCGCTCCGTGATGGCCTTCGGCGTCGCCGAGAAGGTTGTCGACGCCGCGGAGAAGGAGCGCGCGCTGTTCGCCTTCAGCGAGCGCCTGACACCGGGCCGCTGGGCCGAGCTGCGCCCGCCGAGCGCCCAGGAGATGAAGGCCACCACGGTGATGCGGCTGGCGTTGCGCGAAGTCTCGGCCAAGGTGAGCAGCGGCGATCCCAAGGACGACGAGGAGGACTACGGCTTCCCGGTCTGGGCCGGCGTGCTGCCGGTCGAGACCCGGATCGGCGCGCCCATCGCGGACCCGCGTCTGTTGCCCGGGATTGCCGTGCCCGGCTATCTGAAACGTTTCAAGGTGGGTTAGGGCGCGTCAGAAATCGACGCAGATGCCCTTGCGCTCCCAGTCGCCGTAGCGGGTCGGCTCGGGACCTTCGGGACCGCCGGTCTCCTTCGGCTGCACCGCTTCCTCTGCAGGGGCTGGCTTGCGCGCCGGTGCCGGCGCGGCCTTGGCGCTCGCGGGTCGGGAGGCGCTCGCGGGTCGGGGGCGGTGGGAGACGAACAGGCGCTTCAGCGGGATCATGGGCTAAGGATATGGCGGCGGCAGCCGCTACGCCAAGGGGTCACCGCGGGCGCATCCGGCGGCACACCGCGCCGGGTCAATCTTGAACCGCCGCCCGCCGCTGCCCAGTTAACAAGCGCCTCCGGCAGCCCGCCGATAGACGTTGGAGCCTGGCGATGAACACTCTGCGGACCGGATTGCTGCTGGCGGCCATGACCGCCCTTTTTCTCGGCGCCGGCTACCTGATCGGCGGCGAGGTCGGCATGCTGATTGCGCTGCTGTTCGCCGCCGGTACCAATCTCTATGCCTATTGGAATGCCGACAAGATCGTGCTGCGCCTCTACCGCGCGCGCGAGGTCGACGAGCAAAGCGCGCCGCAGTTCGTCGGCGTCGTGCGTCAGTTGGCCGAGAATGCCGGCATTCCGATGCCGCGCGTCTACATCGTCGACAACGAGCAGCCCAACGCGTTTGCGACCGGACGCAATCCAGAGAACGCGGCGGTTGCCGCCACCAGCGGCCTGCTGAAGCGCCTCTCGATCGAGGAGGTGGCTGGCGTCATGGCCCACGAGCTGGGCCATGTCAGGAACCGCGACACGCTGATCATGACGGTGACGGCGACCATCGCCGGCGCCATCTCGTTTCTGGCCAGCATCGGCTTCTTCTTCGGCGGACGGCGCGGCAATGGCGGGCTCGGCATCGTCGGCGTGCTGCTGGTGATGATCCTGGCGCCGCTGGGCGCAATGCTGGTGCAGACCGCGATCTCCCGCACGCGCGAGTTCGACGCCGACCGCGCGGGGGCGGAAATCTCTGGCCGGCCACTGTGGCTCGCCTCGGCGCTCGAGAAGCTCGAGGGCGCGGCGCGCGTCATCGACAATCGCGCCGCCGAGGACAACCCTGCAACCGCGCATCTCTTCATCGTCAATCCGCTCCACGCACGCGCTGTCGACGGTCTCTTCCGCACCCACCCGCCAACCGCGGAGCGGATTCGTCGCTTGCGCCTGTTGGCGAACGAAATGGGCCAGCCGGCACGACCCTGGGGCTGAGCCGCCCAGGGCTCGAACCTCGGCGCTCCTGTCGCTGCCGGCAGGCTCGTGCTAAACCCGCCGGCCATGGAAGAAGCGGCACGCAAGATCACCGGCGGCGGCGATCCGCGCGCGACAGCCACGGCCCAGCTGGCCGCGGTTCTCGAACGACGTCAACCGCTCGACCAGGCGCTGGCCGGCAACCGTGCGGTCGCGCGCCTCGAGCCGCGCGACCGTGCCTTCGTCCGACTGCTGGTTGCAACCGTCTTGCGCCGCCTCGGGCAGATCGACGACGCACTGACGCGTTGCCTCGACCGCCCCTTGAAAGAAACCCAACCGGCAGTGCTCAACATCCTGCGGCTCGGCGCGGCGCAGCTGCTGTTCGTTGGCACGCCGCCGCATGCGGCCGTCGCCACCAGCGTTGCGCTCGCCGCGCGCGGCCCCGCCGCCGGCCGGCGCGGATTGATCAACGCCGTGCTGCGCCGTCTCGCCCGCGAGGGCTCGGCAATCCTCGCCGGTCAGGATGCCGCGCGGCTCAATATGCCCGATTGGCTCTGGCAGGGCTGGTGTGCGACCTACGGCGAGACCGAGACGCGGGCAATCGCCGCCACCGTGGCCGGCGATCCGCCGCTCGACCTCAGCGTCGCCAGCGATCCGGCGCTCTGGGCCGATCGTCTGGGCGCCCGCCTCCTGCCCGGCGGAACGCTGCGCTTGCCAGCGGGCAGCGGCGACCCCAGCCAGCTGCCCGGATTCCGCGAGGGCGCCTGGTGGGTCCAGGACGCCGCCGCCGCTTTGCCGGCCCGGCTGTTGCACAACGCGCTTCCGGAGCCGCGCTCGGGACTACGCGCCATCGATCTCTGCGCGGCGCCAGGCGGCAAGACCGCACAGCTCGCCGCGGCCGGCCTGAGCGTGACGGCGCTCGAGCGGGCGCCGGCGCGCCTCGCGCGCCTCGAGGAGAATCTGGCGCGCCTCGCACTGTCCGCCGATTGCCGGCTCGGCGACGCATTGACCTGGCGCCCGAGCGCGCCGGTTACCGCCGTGCTGCTCGACGCGCCCTGCAGCGCTACCGGCATCCTGCGCCGTCATCCCGATATCGCGCACATCAAGAGCCGCACCGAGGTCGAAAGCGCCGCCCGCGAGCAGAAAAAGCTCCTGGCCGCCGCCGCCGAGATGGTGGCACCCGGCGGCCTGCTGGTCTACGCGGTCTGCTCCCTGGAGCCCGAAGAAGGGCCGCAGCGGATCGCAGAATGTCTCGCAGGAAGCGCCGCCTTCGAGCGCCTGCCGGTCGAGCCGGCGGAGCTTCCGGGCCTCGAAAACGCTATCACGCCCGATGGCGAAGTCCGCACCCTGCCGAGCCACTGGGCCGGGGCCGGCGGGATCGACGGCTTCTATGTCTGCCGCCTAGTGCGAAGGGCCTGAGGCGCTCAGCTTTCATCGGTGTCGCGAGCCAGCGTCGGGGTGACGTGGAGCAGCAGCGTGCTGTGATCGTAAGGGACGGCCTGCCCGAACATCAGCTCCCTGATGGCCGGGATGTCGTCGAGACCCGGCACGCCGATGCTGGTTTGCCGCACGCCCTGCGCCAGCTCGGTGACGATCTGGCTGTCGCCGGGGATCGCCCTGTTGGCGATGTAGCGCCCGACCAACGGAATCCTGCTTATCGCCTCGATGTCCGACGCCAGCTCGGCAGGGTAATCGTCATTCGCTTCCTTCATCTTATCGCTGAACTCGAAATCCTGATCCTGGTTCAGGGCGACCAGCTTGCGGTAGTCGCGGGCCCGCGTATAGGGATTGAGCAGCACAAACATGGTGGCGTTGAGCAGCAGGATGATGCCGACCGCTCTCACCAGCGCGACGTCGGCGGGACTGTAGACCGCCCGCTGGAGCGAGCCGAACAACGGCAGCGACAAGCGACTCTGGCTGCGCGCGATCACGCCGGCTGCCGTCGAGAGCCAGAACAGGCCGAACAGGCTGACCAGCATGATGGAGTTGATTCGGAATCGCGCCTGCGACAGGACCAGCAGCGGCAGATAGGCGAGCGCCAGCTCGGTCGCCATATCCTGGGTGTCGCGGTTTCGGTCGCGACTGTCCTTGGCGTCCGGATTCGCCATCGCCGAACCCGCGAGCGGCAGGCCGTCCGGGCCGAGAAGGCCGCCTGCTATCGTCAGGCCGGCGGCCGAAGTCAATCCAAGCAGCGTCTTGCGTCGAAGCGGATCCATCCCCTGCTCCCTTTTCTACTCGCCCGTTTGCCGTTGCTGCCGTCAGCGTCGTCGTTGCGGCGCGCCGATTCTTAACTTCGAGCAACGCCCGAAAGCTTAGCAGTCGGCGTGGCGTCCGACCAGCCGAGCCGAAGGAGCGGTCCAGTGGCCGCTCTTGCCGCGGTCGAATCTTGCTGATACCTAGGTCCCATGCAGCAGAGCGCCCGAATCGCGCCCTCGATTCTTGCCGCCGACTTCGCGCGGCTGGGCGAGGAGGTGACGGCCGTCACCGAGGCCGGTGCCGACATGATCCACATCGATGTCATGGACGGCCACTTCGTGCCGAACCTGACGATCGGACCCGCGGTGGTTGCCGCGCTGCGGCCACACAGCAAGCTTCCGTTCGACGTGCATCTCATGATTGCGCCAGTCGATTCCCTGGTCCCGGCCTTCGTCGATGCCGGCGCCGACATCGTTTCCTTTCATCCGGAAGCGGGTCCGCACGCGCATCGCACGCTGCAACTGATCAAGTCGCTCGGCAGGAAGGCGGGGATCGTGCTCAACCCGGGAACGCCAGTCGAGGTCGCCGAACCGCTGATCGAGCTCTGCGATCTGGTGCTGGTGATGTCCGTCAATCCGGGATTCGGGGGCCAAAGCTTCATCGATAGCGTGCTGCCGAAGATCGAGCGTCTGCGCACGCTGATCGATGCGCAGCATCGCCCGATCGATCTCGAGGTCGACGGCGGCGTGAACGCCGAGACCGCGCCGCGGGTCATCGCTGCCGGAGCCGATCTCCTGGTAGCCGGCACTGCCGTGTTTCGCGGCGGGGCCAAGGCCTACGCCGCCAACCTGAGGGCGCTTCGCGGCCCTGCCCCTGCGACCCGCGCTCGGGCCTGAGGGAGCGGGTGCAATGGTGCGCGGTCTCTTTCAGCCGGCGCAGTTGGCCTGGGGCGGCGGTCGCTGGGCCGCGGATCTGGCCGCGCTGACTCACCTCCCCGGTCCTCAGGCGCTGGCGCGCCTCGGCTATCTCGTGAAGCTGCCGCTCCTGGCCTTGCGTTTCGGCGGCCCCTTCCTGGCGCGCGCGACCGTCGCCCAGCCGCTCGTCTCGGCGCCCGATCCCTGGCCCGGCGACGCCGAGCGCGGCGCGGCACTGATCGACGGCTCGTTCCTGCTCGCCGGGCGGGAGATCGTCGACCCGACGCCGCTTTGGGCTCCGCCCACCGCCGACCAGGAGTGGCTCGCCGAGCTGCACGCCTTTTCGTGGCTGCGCGACCTGCGCTCGGTCGGCGGCGACAAGGCACGGCGCCGGGCCCGCGAGCTGCTAGGCTCCTGGCTGGCCCGCCACGACCGCTGGCGCGCGCCGGCCTGGGACCCCGAGGTGACCGGGCGCCGGCTCGCGGAGTGGTTCGGCCACTACGACTTCGTCGCCGCCAGCGCCGAGACGTCGTTTCGCGAAATCCTGTTGCAAAGCGCTGAGCGCCAGGGCCGCTACCTGCGGCGCGTGCTGCCGGCGGGGCTGGCGGGCGGCAGCCTGGTCGCCGCCACCAAGGGCCTGATCTATGCGGCAGTCTGCCTGCCGGCGGGGCGGCCCTGGCTGGGTCGCGCGCTCGACCTGCTGGCGCGCGAGCTGCCGCGCCAGATGTTGGGAGACGGCGGCCAGATCGAGCGCTCGCCGGCGCGCCAGGCGGCGCTACTGCGCGACCTGATCGATATCCGCGCCACGCTCGGTGCCGGCGGTCTCGAAACGCCTCCCGAGCTCGCCGCCGCCATCGGCGCTCTGGGACCCGTCTTACGTCTGCTGCGCCACGGCGACGGCGGGCTCGCGCTCTTCAACGGCTCTGGCGAGGGCGAGGATTGGCAACTCGACCTGCTGCTGCAGCGCGCGGGCGCACGCGGTCAGCCGATGATGAGCGCGCCGGCCGCCGGCTTTCAGCGCCTGCAGGCGGGGCGCGCGTTGATCCTGGTCGACTGCGGCCCGCCGCCACCGCGCGGATTCGATGCGCTGGCCCACGCCGGCACGCTGTCCTTCGAGATGAGCGTCGGACGCGAGCGCCTGATCGTGAACTGCGGCGCGCGCTACGACGACGCCGACTGGCGCGTGCTGCAGCGCTCGACCGCCGCTCATTCGACTCTCACCGTCGCCGACACCAATTCTTCCGATGTCACGCTCAGCGGACTCGGCA
>JBOHKJ010000118.1:0-15490 GCA_050728975.1 Kiloniellales bacterium
GAAGAAGGTCGCCCTCTGGGGCCGGCTTTGAGCGGCCACCAGCCAGTCGATGACTGGCGCCGCGCTGGCCTTGGCCTGTTCGGTCAATCGGGGTGGGAGACGTGTGTCGACGCTGGGCACCTCGCCAATCTGGGCGGCCCGAAGCCGCTGTGCAAGAGGCCGGGAGCTGCCAAAGGGCACGCACGCCCCTTTAGAGAGGGGGCGTGTCTTCTCGGCCATCCCCCGCGGTTTTACAGCGCTCGCACGGGCAATGCTGCAATGCAACATTTGCAATTGCGGTGGACTCCCTGGCGTTGCTAGCTTGGGATGCAATGGCGCGGATCGCGCTCAACCGTCGTCCCAGTCCGGGAACTCCAGAATGGCCAACTTCAAAAGCTCGACGAGCCGCAGTGGAGCTGTCGCGTCGCTCGGTCTTCTCTCGATCTTCGCGCTCTCCGGCTGTCTCGAAGAGTCGGATCCGAGCCAGGCGGCCGCGGCACCGCCGCCGCCCGCCGTCAGCGTCGCCAAGCCGCTGGTCAAGAAGATCGTCGAGGACGACGAGTTCGTTGGCCGATTCGAAGCGGTGGATTCGGTTCAGGTCCGCGCACGCATCGGCGGTTACCTCGAGCAGATCCATTTCACCGACGGCTCGATGGTCGAGAAGGGCGATCTTCTCTTCACGATCGACCGGCGGCCCTATCGCACGCTCTTGGCCGAGGCCGAAGCCAACCTCAAGATTGCCGAGTCTCAGGTCGCCTATACCAGGAAGCAGCTCGATCGCGCCGAGGAGCTGTCGTCGCGCGGCAACATGTCGGTCAGCCTGCTCGACGAGCGCCGCCAGGAGCACGTTTCGGCGCTTGCTCAGGTCGAGGCGGCCAAAGCGACGGTCGAACGCGCGCAGCTCGATCTCGAGTACACCGAGATCAGGGCCCCGCTGTCGGGTCGCATCGACCGCAAGCTTATCTCGGTCGGCAATCTGGTCGAGCCGAACGACACCGTGCTGACCAGCATCGTCGCTCTCGACCCGATCTACTTTTATTTCGACATCGACGAGCGTTCCTATCTTGCCTATTCCCGCGACGCCCGCGAGCGCGGCGTCGCACTGCAGGAGGGCGCCGGCTCGCTGCCGATCCGGGTGACGCTCGCGGACACGCGCGCGGCGCCGCACTATGGGCATCTCGATTTTGCCGAGAATCGACTGGATCAGGGGAGCGGCACGGCGCGGGTGAGGGCGGTCCTCGAAAATCCCGATTTCGTGCTTCAACCGGGTCTGTTCGGCCGCATCAACGTCCCGGGCTCCTTGCCCTATCGAGGAGTCCTCATTCCCGACGAGGCGATCGGCGCCGACCAGGATCGGCGGATCGTTTATGTCGTCGATGCGGAGGGCAAGGTCAGCGCCAAGCAGATCAGGCCCGGCCCGCGGATCGACGGCTACCGCGTGGTGCGTGACGGGCTGAGCGGCGAGGAGACGATCGTCGTCAACGGCCTGATGCGGGTTCGCCCGGGTGTCACCGTCACCCCGCAGCCGGTCGAGCTGCCGCCGAAGCGCCAGTAACCGGCAGCCCGGAGCTCGCGCCCCATGCGCTTCGCTCATCTCTGTGTCGAGCGGCCGATCTTCGCCACGGTGCTTTCCCTGGCGATCGTGATCGCGGGCCTGATCGCCTATTTTCAGTTGCCGGTCTCGCAGTATCCGGAGATCGCCCCGCCGACCATCGTCGTCCAGGCGCAGTATCCGGGCGCCAACGCCGAGACGGTCGCTGCAACCGTCGCAACACCATTGGAGCAGGAGGTGAACGGCGTCGAGGGCATGCTCTACATGTCCTCCTACTCGACCAGCGACGGCGCCATGGCGCTCACCATCACCTTCGGCGTCGGAACCGATCTCGACCAGGCGCAGGTGCTGGTTCAGAACCGCGTCGCGGTCGCCGAGCCGCGCCTGCCCGAGGAGGTGCGGCGTCAGGGCATCACCACGACCAAGAGCTCGCCCGACCTGATGATGGTCGTGCACATGCTTTCCCCGGACGAGACCTACGATCAGCTTTACGTCTCCAACTATGCCCGTTCGCGGGTGCGCGACGTGCTGTTGCGGCTTCAGGGCGTCGGGAACCTGATTATCTTCGGCGAGCGGGAGTTCGCGCTGCGAGTCTGGCTCGACCCCGAGCGCCTGTCCGCCTACGGCCTGACGGCCGGCGACGTGGTCGACGCTCTGCGCGCGCAGAACGTCCAGGTTTCGGGTGGGGCCATCGGAGCGCCTCCGAGCCCGGCCGACAACGCGTTCCAGTACGTCGTCACCACACAAGGCCGGTTCGAGGACGCGCGCGAGTTTCGCGCCGTCATCGTCAAGGCTACGCCCGACGGCCGGCTGATCCGCCTCCAGGATGTGGCCCGTATCGAGCTCGGTGCCCGGGAGTACGTGACCAACAGCTACCTCAACGGCAAGCCGGCAGTGGCGCTCGGCATCTTCCAGCGGCCCGGCACCAATGCCCTGGCGACTGCCGATGCCATCAAGGCGACCATGGAGGACCTGGAGCGGGACTTCCCGCCGGGGCTCGAATATCAAATCGTCTACAACCCGACCGAGTTCATCGCCGAATCGATCGACGCCGTCTACGAATCGCTCGCGGAAGCGGTAGGTCTGGTGGTGCTGGTCGTGCTGGTCTTCCTCCAGTCCTGGCGCACCGCGATCGTGCCGATCATCGCGATCCCGGTCTCGCTGATCGGTACCTTCGCGGTCATGCTGGCCTTCGGCTTCTCGCTCAACATGCTGACGTTGTTCGGCCTGGTCCTGGCGATAGGTATCGTGGTCGACGACGCGATCGTCGTGGTGGAGAACGTCGAGCGCAACATCCGCCTCGGCCTGGCGCCGCGCGCCGCCGCCCATCGCACCATGGACGAGGTCGGCACCGCGGTGATCTCCATCGCCCTGGTTCTGATCGCGGTCTTCGTGCCGACCGCGTTTCTGCCGGGCATCACCGGCCAGTTCTATCGTCAGTTCGCGCTGACCATCGCGGTGGCCACCGCCATATCCGCTTTCAATTCGCTTACCCTCTCGCCGGCGCTGGCGGCAATTCTCTTCAAGGCCCACGACGCCCCCAGGCCGCGTTTCCTGCTCGCGCGCTGGGGCCAGCGCAGCGCAGACGCTTTCAACTACGGCTTCGACCGGGTGAGCGAGGCCTATGGCCGGACTGTCCGGTTTCTGGTTGCGAGGCGCATCGCGCTGTGTGCGATGCTGTTGCTGTTTGTCGCGCTCCTGGGCGGCACGGCTTATATGGCCCAATCGGTGCCGCGCGGCTTCATTCCGACGCTCGACCAGGGTTACGCCATCGTGGTGGTGCAGCTTCCCGACGGGGCTTCGCTCGCGCGCACCGATGCGGTGATCCAGCGCGCTTCGGCGGTCGTCAACGAAACGCCGGGCGTAAATCGGTCGGTCGCCTTTGCCGGCTTCTCGGGCGCCACCTTCACCAATGCGACCAATGCCGGCGTGATCTTCGCCGGCTTCACCCCTTTCGAGGAGCGGCTTTCGCAGGGACTGACGGCGAATGCCATCGTCGGCCAGCTCTTTGGGCGCCTGCAAGCGATCCAGGAAGCCTTCATCATCGCCATCCCTCCGCCGCCGGTTCCCGGTGTCGGCAACGCCGGCGGCTTCAAGCTGATGATCCAGGAACGCAACTCCACGGACATGCGGGGCATTCTCGGGGTCGCTTATGCGGCAATGGGGCAAGCCAACCAGGCCCCCGGCCTCACCGGTGTCTTCACCACCTTCAGCGCCTCCAGTCCTCAGCTCTATCTTGAGATCGACCGCGTCAGGGCGCAGATGCTGAATGTCCCGATCGCCAATATCTTCGAAACCCTCTCGGTCAACCTCGGCGCCGCCTATGTCAACGATTTCAACGCATTCGGGCGCGTTTATCAGGTGCGGGCCCAGGCCGACCAGCAATTCCGGATCGATCGCAGCGACATCCTGCGCCTCAAGGCCCGCTCGGCGACCGGAGAGCTGGTTCCGCTCGGCACGCTGGTCGAGATCCGCGACGTCGCCGGCCCCGATCTGGTGCAGCGCTACAACATGTACGTCGCGGTGCCGATCCAGGGCAGCGCCGCGCCAGGTACGTCGTCAGGCGACGCGCTGGACCGCATGGAGGAGATCGTCGGCCAGCTCCTGCCGCCAGGGACCTCCTTCGAGTGGACCGAATTGGCCTATCAGGAGCGCCAGATCGGCAATACCGCGGTCTTCATCTTCGCGCTTTCGGTGCTGTTCGTGTTCCTGGCTCTGGCGGCCCAGTACGAAAGCTGGACCTTGCCGCTTGCCATCATCCTGATCGTGCCGATGAGCGTGCTCTCGGCGCTGGTCGGCGTCACGCTGCGCGGCTTCGACAACAACATTCTCACCCAGATCGGTCTGGTGGTGCTGGTCGGCCTTGCCGCCAAGAACGCGATCCTGATCGTCGAGTTCGCGAAGCAGGCCGAAGACCAGGGCGACGGCCCGGTCGACGCGGTGGTCAAGGCCTGCCGCCTGCGCCTGCGGCCGATCCTGATGACCGCCTTCGCCTTCATTCTCGGCGTGGTGCCGCTGGCGGTCGCGACCGGGCCGGGCGCCGAGATGCGCCAGGCGCTCGGCGTCACGGTCTTCTCGGGGATGCTGGGCGTGACCTTCTTCGGCCTGTTCCTGACGCCGGTGTTCTACGTCACGCTGCGCTCGCTGTTCGGGCGCCGCAGGCGCAGCGCTGGAGTGGCATCAGCCGCCGCGGAATAGCCACGGCGGCCGATTGGAGGGCTCTCAAACCACCACGATCTGGCCGCTGTTGACCAGCTCGTCCAGGTCGCCGTTGGCGATCGAGACCCCCTGCAGCACGATGAAGAGCTCGGCGCCGGCGCCGAATGTGCTGGCGCCGCCGACGTCGACCTCGAGCGTCGTGTCGCTGCCCCCTGCGACGGCGTTGAGGTAGGTGCCGATGTTGCCCGCGCTCGGCGTCCCGCCCAGGACGTCGGCCAGGTTCAGAACGTCGCTCCCGTCGCCGAAGTCCGCCACCGTATCGGTCGAGCCGTCGGCGTCGCCGCTTGCCCAGAGAAAAACGTCGTTTCCGCTGCCGCCGTCAAGCAGGTCGCTGCCGGTGCCGCCGATCAGGATGTCGTCGCCACCGTTGCCGTTGAGACTGTCGGCGCCGCCGAATCCACGAAGGAGCTCGCCCTCGCCGCGGCCGGTCAGAACCTGGGCGCTGCCGTCGCCCTGAAGCGATACCGGATCGGTCAGCCCCGGCACCAGGACGCCCTCGAACTGACTCGCATCGGAGAAGTCGATATCCCCGCCGATGCCGTCGAAGTTCATCACGGTCTGGAAGCCCGTGCTGTCAGCGCCGCTGAGATCGACGTCGGTCATCTGCAGCCCGCTCACGTCGTCGTAATTGAAGATGGCGATGGCCTGTTTCTCGAAAACCCCGTCTATGACCACGTTCTCCAGCGTCACGTTGCCCATCGAGCCGCTGTCGCTGCGGAACTGGATGGCGTTTTCCTCCTCGCCGGTGCCGCGATCCTGCCCGGTGATCTGGACGTTCCGGATCGTGGCGGCGCCGTTGTATTGATAGAACAGAATATCGCCGTCGCCGCTCGAGCTGGAAGGTTGTCCGTTGCCGACGAACCGGCTGTCCTCGACTATCCCGTTCGAGAGTCCGCCGCCTTCCAGTATCTCGATGCCGTTCTGGGCGTTGGCTTCGAACAGGCTGTCGTAAACCGCCAGGGTACCGAGCACCGCAGCATTGCTGAACTGGATGCCACTGCGCGTGGCGCCGACCAGCCCGAGGCCGGTGAAGGTGACGCTGTTCGCCGCGCCCAGGTCCTGGTCGATGACGAACGCCGATCCCGCTGGCGGGGTGACGATGGTGTTGCCGATCCCGGCGCCGACGAAACTGACCGCAGAGGTGACGTGGACGCTCTCGTTGTAGGTGCCGGCACCGATCAGGATCGTGTAGCCGTCGTCGGCATTGTCGACGCCGTCCTGGATGGTGGCGAACGTCCCGACCAGGAGGTCGATCTCGTCGAAGACGAGGACCGGTCCAAGTTCGGTGACCGCGCCGTTGAAGCTCGTAAACTCGATGTCGGCGAGCGTATCGGTGCCGTCGCGGCCGGCCACGGTGTCGGCGACCTGGATTTCGCCATTGCCCAGGTAGCTGATGACGTATTCGGAGACGTCGCCGCTGAACACCGCCAGGTCGATCTGCCCGGTGCCGCCGTCCAGCAGGTCGTCGCCGGCGCCACCGGTCAGCGTGTCCTTGCCGGCGCCGCCGACGAGCGTGTCGTCGCCGGCCAGACCGGACAATTCGTTGTCGCCGCCGTTGCCGGCAATGGTGTTGTCGAGCTCGTTTCCGGTGCCGTTGAGCGGCACGATGTCGGTGATCTCGTAAGACAGGTTGTCGATGAACAGGCCCTCGCCGTCGACCGATGCATCGGGGTCGCCCGAGAGGCGGAACAACAGCGTTTGCACCGGCACGCCATTGGGATGCAGTGCCGGTTGGAAGTTCGAGTAGAACTGCTCCCAGCTCTGGCCGGTATGGATCAGCGTGCCGTCCAGGTAGTAATGGGCGACATCGTTCCCCGGTCCGTCGTTGAACAGGACTTCGATTCCGACCCGGTGGACCTCGCTGTAAGACAGATTGTCGGCGATGGCGATCGGCCCGATGAAGTTGCCGTCGGCATCGACGTCGAAGGTGACAAGGCGCAGGCCGCTGGTGCCGTTGTCCTCGATGTCGAAGAAACCCTGCCGGCCGCCCTGGCCACTGTCCGGGCTCACGGTGACGCTGAGACCCGGCTGTGCCGCGCCGGTCGCCGAGCTGAAGTCGAACTCGGCGAAGAAACGCGTTCCCGCAGCGCCCGTCGCGCTCTCGCCGGCGAAGGCGTTCGGCGTGGAGTTGTCCGGGTCGGCGGGCGGATTGGGAATGCCGCCCGGCCGCGGCGCGAAGGGCTGGTTGCCGAACGCCCCGCTGGTGAGCGCGTTGGAGACCTGCCAGACCGTGTTGCCGGAGATGTCCTCGACGGATTCGTCGAAGGTGCCGGAGACGCTCCAACCGTCCTGGCCGGCGATGCTGACGCCGGTCGTAAAGGTTTCGAAGTCGGTTTGGTAGCTGGACAGGGGGGCGCCCTGAATGTCGAGCAGGGTCAGATTCTCGACATTCTCGGGCAGCACATAGTCGACCGTGCTGAATACCTCGTCGATGCCCTTGAGCTCGTGCTCCACCACCGTGTCGCCGGCGTCGTCGACGAAGTAGCTGTCGTCGCCCTTGCCGCCGAACATTTCATCGGCACCCGTGCCGCCGTCGAGCGTATCGGCGCCTTTGCCGCCGAACAGGATATCGTCGCCCGCGCCGCCGTTCAGATAGTCGGCGTAGCCGGAGCCATCGTGCGATCCGCCGCCGGAGCCATGACTGCCCGAGCCGCGTCCGCGTCTCCACCATTTGCCGTTGCCTGAGCCATGTCCGGATCCGGAGCCGCGATGATGGCTGTCGTCGCCATACAGCACATCGTTGCCAGCACCGCCGAGCAGGCTGTCCGCGCCATCGCCGCCGTAGAGCTTGTCGTCGCCCGCGCCGCCGTCCAGGTAGTCGGCGTAACCGGAGCCACTACGCCAGCCGCCGGAGCCATTGAGGCTGTCGCCGTAGAGCAGATCGTCGCCATTGCCGCCGAACAGGCGATCTTCGCCACGCTCGCCGATCAGGTGGTCGTCGTCGTCCTCGCCGTAGAGCTCGTCGGCACCCCTCCCGCCGTAGAGCCAGTCGCGGCCCGACCCGCCATGAATTTCGTCGTCGCCATGCCGGGCCAGGACGATGTCGTTGCCGGATTTGGCGTCGATCTCGTCGTCGTGCCGTGTGCCGATGATGATGTCGTTGTCGTTGGTGCCGTCGCGGCCGAAACGAAGCCTGAAGCCCATAGCGCTGCTCCCTTGCTGCTCTGGGGTTCGGCAAATCACAGACATTTGAGCGGCTTAGGCTGAGGTTCCTAGCCAGGCCCGCGACCTTTGCAACCCCGCGCGATGCGACCGGTCCTCGAATCCAGCCGCTTGAATAGACTAACCGATCGAGTTGGCCAGCACTTGGAGCGGCGCGTCAATGTATTTTTTCCTAGGCGCCAATAAAATATAATAGTGACCTGGAAGAACCGCCAGCGTATGCCTTCGAAGGAAAGCGGAATTATTTAACATCTTCAAAATAATATCTGGGCTGTTCGTGTATACTGGAACGCGCGACCACTAATACCTTATAGATTGTGATGGATCGCGATTGACACCACAGGTTGCGCGCGCGAGTGTTGTTGTCAATCGGAAGTATTTTCCTGACACCGCACTATCGGTTACTTCGCGCGCTAGCGGTTCGCGGAGGTATCGGGTCGTGTCGAGTGCACGACGAGGGGATATTCATCTGACAGGCATGTCTCTACGCCACAACCTGGTGCGCAGAATCCAATGCTCGGAGCCTACGTTTGGCTGCCGCGACGATGTTGTCCGGGTCGATAGGGCAGGTAAAGGGTTTGGGCTGAGTGTTGTGGCCGCCACCGAATAGCATGATCGATTGAACCTCGATCCGGTTCCAGTCGAGCGCGACCCGCGTTAGCAGGCTCCCTCGGAAAGGCTTTGATGGCGAGGTGCATGGCACAGCATGTGAATCGACGTACGAATCTCCTTTAATCGTCGTTGCGCTGCAGGAGCGAAACGTGAATCAATCTTGCGTCATCTATGGTCACAATTAGCTTTTCGGCAGATTGCGGAACCAGATTGTGATTTCCTCCATAGCTCGCGACCAATTCAGGATGTCGATCTCTCATGAAGATCTCCGTGACGATGCCGGCTTACAACGCCGAGCGCTTCCTCGCCGAGGCGATCGAAAGCATTCTGGGCCAGACCTTCGCCGATTTCGAGCTGATCGTCGTCAACGATGGCTCGACTGACGACACGTTGAGCATTGCCGAGTCCTATGCCTGGCGCGACCACAGAGTGCGAGTCGTCACGCAACCCCACGGCGGCATAAGTTCGGGGCGCAACCGTGGACTGGCGGAGGCGCGCGGCGAGTGGATCGCCGTGATGGATGCCGACGACGTGAGCCTGCCGCAGCGGCTAGAGCGTCAGTTCGCCTTCGTCGAAGCGAACCCCGATATCGCCTTGGCCTGCGCCTACGCCTACAATATCGACGACAGCGGCAAGATCATTGCACAGTTCAGGTCGCCACTCACCGACCGCGCGGTGGTTCGGGACCGGATCGAGCGGAACGAGGCTATCGGCTTTCACCACTCGGCGGTGCTTATGCGCAGGGACGTCGTGCAGTCGATAGGAGGGTATCGGGAGCAGTTCGATGGAATCGAGGACTGCGACCTGTGGAACCGGTTTGCAGAAACGGGCCACGGAGTGCTGGTTCAGCCCGAGTACCTGGTGAAATACCGCCTCCACGGCAAGTCCCATACGATCTCTCGGGTCCGCCAGCTAACTTTGAGGCGCCAGTGGCTGAATGACTGCATGCGGCACCGCCGTCGCGATGCGGCGGAGCCGAGTTGGGAGAGCTTTCTGGCGCGGCGCGGTGCCCTGCCTTGGACCACCCGCCTTCAGCAGGAGCGCACGGATCTGAGTTGGATCCTGTACAGGCAGGCCGTCTCAGCCTATCTGCGCGGCAGCCATCATTCGATGCTGACCAACCTGTCGGGGGCCCTCTTGCTGTCGCCTCGGCGGATTTCGCGGAGGGTCTGGCACCGCTATCTGGAGCCAAGGCTGACAGGCCGCCTTATAGAGCCAGAGGGCGACGCGAATGGCCCGCGCCTGCTGCCCAGCGCCAGCGACGCGCCGCGGTAGGCGCCGGGCGACCGGCCTTCGGCCGCCGGCGATAGCTTGGGTGCCGCGTGGCGCGGCACGGTTACCGCATTTTCCTTGACACTCGGGCATTCGCCCTGATATCCTGCTCCGCCCGCAAAGTCCCCGCAGGGACCTTGCGGAAGCGGGCCGCCCGCTGTCCGCGGTCGGCTGGCGTTCGCTGCGGGACCGAATAGAAAATGGCAGACACGGCAGGATGCATAGACAAGTCGGGCGCCGGAGCGGGCGCGCTGGAGGGCGGCGCGGGGCGGAAAAGCGCGGTTTTCTGCGCCGCCCGCGGTTTGCCGCCGGCTGCACGGCAAAAAAACGGGCTTGATCGCTGCCGATATTCGCGGGCCGTTCTTTTGCCGGTTATCCCGTTGATGGGAAAAAGATATCCGAAACGGGCCGGTTGTATAGACAAGCCGGAGATGTATAGACAACTCGAGCGCCCGGCGAACTCGGCGCGGGACAGACGGCGGACAGGCGAGGGAAGGCGGGGCTTACGCCCGGCGTTTCGCCGCGGCGAGCCGCTGGCGCAGATAGGGCGCGAGGAATTCGCCGGTGTAGCTGCCGCGCGTCTGGGCGACCGTCTCGGGCGTACCGGCGGCGACGATTCCTCCGCCTTTGTCGCCGCCCTCGGGGCCGAGATCGATGATCCAATCGGCGGTCTTGATGACCTCCAGATTGTGCTCGATCACCACCACGGTATTGCCGGTGTCGACCAGCGCATGGAGCACCTCCAGCAGGTGCTTCACGTCCTCGTAATGGAGGCCGGTCGTGGGCTCGTCGAGGATATAGAGCGTCCGTCCGGTGGCGCGCCGCGACAGCTCCTTGGCCAGCTTGACGCGCTGCGCCTCGCCGCCCGAGAGCGTGGTCGCCTGCTGTCCGACCTGGATGTAGCCGAGCCCGACCCGCTGCAGCGTCTCCAGCTTGTTGCGAATGGCCGGCACGGCCTTGAAGAACTCGGCCGCGTCGTCGACCGTCATCGAGAGCACGTCGGCGATCGATTTGCCCTTGAAGGCGATCTCCAGCGTTTCGCGGTTGTACCGCTTGCCCTTGCAGACGTCGCACTGGACATAGACGTCGGGGAGGAAGTGCATCTCGATCTTGATGACGCCGTCGCCCTGGCAGGCTTCGCAGCGCCCGCCCTTGACGTTGAAGGAAAAGCGTCCCGGCGCATAGCCGCGCGCGTTGGCCTCCGGCAGATTGGCAAACCAGTCGCGGATCGGCCCGAAGGCGCCGGTGTAGGTTGCCGGATTGGAGCGCGGCGTGCGCCCGATCGGCGATTGATCGATGTCGATGACCTTGTCGAGAAACTCCAGCCCCTCGATGGTCTTGTGGGCGCCCGGCAGTTCGCGCGCGCTGTGGAGGCGCCGTGCCAAAGACTTGTAGAGCGTGTCGACGATCAGGGTCGACTTGCCGCTGCCCGAGACGCCGGTCACACAAGTGAAGGTGCCGAGCGGGATTTCCGCCGTCACCTCCCGCAGGTTGTTCTCGGTCGCGCCCACGATCCGCAGGCAGTGGGTCTTGCCCCTGCGGTCGCGATTGCCGGGCCGGCGCTCCTTCGGGATCGCGATCTGCTTCATTCCGGTGATGTACTGGGCGGTCAGGCTGTCGGGAGCCTGGAACACCTTCTCCGGCAAGCCGGCGGCAACCACCTGGCCGCCGTGACGTCCGGCACGAGGTCCCATGTCGACCAGATAGTCGGCGACGCGGATCGCCTCCTCGTCATGCTCGACGACGATCACGGTATTGCCCAGATCGCGCAGCCGCTTCAAAGTTTCCAGCAGCCGCGCGTTATCGCGCTGATGAAGCCCGATCGACGGCTCGTCCAGCACGTAGAGTACGCCGGTCAGGCCCGAGCCGATTTGCGAGGCGAGGCGAATGCGCTGGCTCTCGCCACCCGACAGCGACGCCGAGGCGCGCGACAGCGTGAGGTATTCCAGGCCGACGTCGACCAGGAAGCGCAGCCGCTCGCGGATCTCCTTGAGGATGCGCTGAGCGATTTCGCGCTGCTTGGGCGTCAGCTTCTTTTCCAGCGCGTCGAACCAGGCATGGGCTTCGGCGACCGAGAAGGCCGCGACCTCGCCGACGTGCAGCTTGGCGATCTTGACCGCCAAGGCTTCGGGCTTGAGGCGATAGCCCTTGCAGGCCTCGCAGGGCCTGTTGGCCTGGAAGCGTGAGATTTCTTCGCGCACCCAGTCGCTGTCGGTCTCGCGCCAGCGCCGCTCGAGATTGGGAATCACGCCCTCGAAGGGCTTTTTGGTCTGATAGTTGCGCAGGCCGTCGTCGTAGCGCAGGGTCACGGCCTCTTCGCCGGTGCCGTAGAGGATTGCTTCGCGCACCTTCTTCGGCAGATCGCGCCACGGCGCCCGAACCGAAACCTTGAAATGGCGCGCCAGCGATTCGAGGGTCTGCTTGTAGTACGGCGCGGTGGCGCTGGCCCAGGGCGCCACGGCACCGGCCAGCAGCGACTTCTCCTCGTCGGGCACCACCAGTGCCGGATCGACGAACAGCGTGATCCCGAGCCCGTCGCAAGAGGGGCAGGCGCCGAAGGGATTGTTGAAGGAGAACAGCCGCGGCTCGATCTCGTCGATGGTGAAGCCCGAGACCGGACAGGCGAAACACGCGGAGAAGGTGGTGCGCTCGCCGCTGTCGGCGTTCTCTGCGAACACCAGGCCGTCGGCGAGCTTGAGTGCGGTTTCGAGGCTGTCGGCCAGGCGCGTCTCGATGCCCTTGCGGACCACCAGGCGGTCGACCACGATCTCGATGTCGTGCTTGCGCTTCTTGTCCAGCGCAGGCGCCGCCTCGATCTCGTGGATCTTGCCGTCGATCTTGACCCGCTGGAAGCCGCGCTTGGCGAGCTCGGCCAGCTCCTTTTTGTATTCGCCCTTGCGGCCGCGGACGATCGGCGCCAGGAGGTAGAGCCGCGTGCCCTCCGCCATCGCCATCACCCGGTCGACCATCTGGCTCACGGTCTGGCTCTCGATCGGCAGCCCCGTCGCCGGCGAGTAGGGGATACCCACCCGGGCGAACAGCAGACGCAGGTAGTCGTAGATCTCGGTCACCGTTCCGACCGTCGAGCGGGGATTTTTGGAGGTGGTCTTCTGCTCGATGGAGATTGCCGGCGACAGGCCCTCGATGGAATCGACGTCCGGCTTCTGCATCAGCTCGAGGAATTGGCGGGCGTAGGCCGAGAGGGACTCGACATAGCGCCGCTGGCCCTCGGCATAGATGGTGTCGAAGGCGAGCGAGGACTTGCCGGACCCCGACAGCCCGGTGATCACCACCAACTGGTCGCGTGGCAGGTCGAGGTCGACGTTCTTGAGATTATGTTCGCGCGCCCCGCGGACAGAGATCACGGGGCCGGCGAGCGACAAGCCGGGTTTCAATGCGGTCATGACCTGTTGCGCGGGGCCTTGGCGGGAGGCGGAAGTCTTGCCTCGCAATATGGGCGAAAGCGGCACCAAAATCGAGCCCCAGCCCGGAGCTACAGTCTCGGCAACCCTGCTTCTGGGCGGCAGCGCAACCTGCCGCTTGAAACGGCTCAGCTATCCCCAGGCGCGGTCCGGGAAAGCCGTTGGACCGGCGGCGCCAGGGGGCTACAGTCGCCCCCGCGAAAAGACCAGAGGAAAGGAGCAGGGAAGCATGGCTGGCAGCGTCAATAAGGTGATCCTGGTCGGCAATCTGGGGCGCGATCCGGAGATCCGCACCATGCAGGACGGTGGCAAGGTCGCCAACCTTTCGGTCGCCACCTCTGAGAGCTGGCGCGACAAGAGCAGCGGCGAGCGGCGCGAGCGCACCGAATGGCACCGCGTGGTGGTCTTCAACGACCGCTTGGTGGACGTGATCGAGAAATACTTGAAAAAGGGCGCCAAGGTCTATCTCGAGGGCCAGCTCCAGACCCGCAAGTGGCAGGACCAGTCGGGCCAGGACCGCTATTCCACCGAAGTGGTGCTGCAGCGCTACCGCGGCGAGCTCACGATGCTCGACACCCGCGGAGGAGGCGGTGGTGGGGCAGGGGACTACGGCGGCGGCGACTATGGCGCCGGCGAGTCGGCACCGAGCGGAGCCGGGCGCGGCGGTGGCGGCGGCGACCTCGACGACGAAATCCCCTTCTGATCGGAGCCGCCGGTGGCGATGGCTGATACCCTCTTTCCCGACCTGGAACGGCAACTGGGCGGTAGCGTCTCCACCGGTATCTTGCCGGATCGGGCCCTCGTCCAGCTGATCGAGTCCGGCCTGATCTCGGCCGCCGAGCCGGTCGGTACAGGGCAGGTGCAGCCGGCCAGCCTCGACCTCAGGCTTGGTCCTATTGCCTACCGGGTCCGCGCCAGCTTCCTGCCCGGCGCCAACCACTCGGTTCGCCAGCGCATGGAAAGCCTGGTGATGCACGAAGTGGATCTCACGCGACCCACGGTCCTGGAAAAAGGCTGCGTCTACATCGTGCCTTTGATGGAGGAGCTCAACCTCCCGGGGCGGCTCTCGGCCCGCGCCAATCCGAAGTCGACGATCGGCCGCATCGACGTTTTTGCGCGCTTGATCACCGACTACGCCAGTACCTTCGAAGAGATCCCAGCAGGCTTCAAGGGCAAGCTCTATCTCGAAATCTCGCCGCGCACCTTCTCGATCCTAGTGCGCCAGGGCGATCGGCTGAATCAGCTTCGCGTCGTAAAGGGTTCGCCGCTGCCCTCCGATGCCGCTCTCGAGCGACTGCACGAGCGTGATGGCCTCGTGGTCTCTTCGGACGACCAGGAAACCGAGGCGGTGATCCGCAAAAAGAGCCTCTGGATCTCGATCGACCTCGAAGGGCAGGGGACCGCGGAGATCGTCGGCTACCGCGCGAAGCAGCACTCGCCGATTCTCGACCTCGCCCGGATCGCTCACTACGACCCGCTCGATTTCTGGGAGCCGATCCCGGCCCGGACCCGTAACCTGATCCTCAATCCCGACGATTTCTATATCCTGGTCTCCAGGGAGAAGCTGCGGGTGCCGCCGGACTATGCCGCCGAGATGGTGGCGTACGACACTGCGGTGGGCGAGTTCCGCGCCCACTACGCCGGCTTCTTCGATCCCGGCTTCGGTTACGGCGGCGGCGAGATCCAGGGCACCCGCGCGGTTCTCGAGGTGCGTTCCCACGAGGTTCCCTTCCTGCTCGAAGACGGGCAGATCATCGGCCGGCTGATCTACGAGCGCATGGCCGAGCCGCCCGAACGGCTATACGGCAGCGATATCGGCTCGTCCTACCAGGGCCAGGGGTTGGCGCTCTCGAAGCAGTTCGCCCCCCTCGACAGGGCGACGATTCGCTAGCCCTTCGTTCCCGAAATCGCACCCTCCGCGACGCCGATTTTGCGTTTGCACAAAAGGCTCTCTGCCGTGGTGTGATCTCCGTAAGATAATTCAATAATATCATATTGTTATGCGGGCGCTTGCGGGGGCTTTTCTCAGCCCGATTTTGTTGTTCGCGAGCCCGCGCTTCGTCTAGACTGCGCGCGCCGGATTCGAGGGCGATTTCGCGTTCGATTCCACGGCTTCGGCGAGGCCCTTTCGTGGCCGTGCTGCGGTCGATTTCTCGGTTGTCTCTCCAATCGCGGACCCTTTCTTGACCAACCCAAGCGATCCGACCAAGCCCGCCGGCTTCAATATTACGCCTGTGACCATCGAGGAGGAGATGAAACGCTCCTACCTCGA
>JBOHKJ010000119.1:0-4172 GCA_050728975.1 Kiloniellales bacterium
GACCGGCACGCCGCCAGGCATCTGCACGATGGACAGCAGCGAATCGAGGCCGTTCAGCGCCTTCGATTCGACCGGCACGCCGAACACCGGCAGCGGCGTCATGGAGGCCAGCATGCCCGGCAGGTGAGCTGCCCCGCCGGCGCCGGCGATCAGCACCTTGAGGCCGCGGCCCTTGGCGCCCTCGGCGTAGGAGACCAGCCGCTTGGGCGTGCGGTGGGCCGAGACGATTCGCGCCTCGTAGGGAACGGCCAGCGCCTCCAGCGTCCCGGCGGCCGCCTCCAGGGTCTTCCAGTCGGACTGGCTGCCCATCACCACGCCGACCTTAGCCTGCTGATTCTTCGCCATTTTTCCCTTGCCCGCCGGGGGCCGCATTATCGTGGGACGGCCCGCCGCGCGCAAGCCGAGGCCGGGCCCATGAACCTTCTCTTTACCATCGAAGGCTAGGGTTCATGATAGCTTTACGGCCCCGCGGTCGCCCCTCGCCGGGCGATCCCAAGCGAGCGACAGACAGGCTTATGCGGATTCGCGACAGCAGCAACCTTCGACCGCTCTCGGGCGCCGCCGCCGCCGACCGGGCCGTCCCCACCCAGGCGAACGGCGCGTCGGGCAGCCTCGGGATTGCCGCGCCGCAAGACGTCGCCACCATCATGGGCATCCCCGAGAGCGAGCTGACCCCCAAGGTGCGCGCCGCGCTCGGCCGGCTGATGGAGGACGTCGCCCGCCTGCGCGAGGAGCTCGACCAGTACCAGAAGCGCATCGGCCACCTCGAGCAGCTCGCCGATCAGGACGCGCTCGCGCCGGTCCTGAACCGCCGCGCCTTCGTGCGCGAGCTCTCCCGCATGATGGCCTATGCCGAGCGCTATAGCGCGCAGGTCAGCGTCGTCTACTTCGACATCGACGGCATGAAGCGGATCAACGACGCCTATGGGCACGCCGCCGGCGACGCGGCGCTCAAGCAGGCGGCGACCATTCTGGTCGACAGCATCCGCGCCTCGGACGTGGTCGGGCGGCTCGGCGGCGACGAGTTCGGTGTGATCCTGGCCCAGGCCGACCGCACCACCGCGCACCAGAAGGCCGCCCAGCTGGCGGCGGCGATCGGCAAGCAGCCTTTCGTCTGGAACGGCACGCCGCTGGTTCTCTCGGCTTCCTTCGGCATTCACAGCTTCTCGGCCGGAGAGAACGTGGACCAGGCCCTGGCCGCCGCCGACCGCGCCATGTACGACCAGAAGCGGGCCGCCGAAGTCCCGGCCGCCGAGCCCGAGAGCGCCAAGCCCGCCACCGGGCGCTAGCTCTAACGCCGAAATTGCCGGCGTCAGGCGATGATGTCCGGCAGCAGCTCGCTTTCGATCTTCAGGATCTGATCCTTCAGCATCAGCTTGCGCTTCTTCAGGCGCTGCATCTGCAGCTGGTCGAAGGGCGCCGCCTCGACGAGGCGCGAAATCACCTGGTCGAGGTCCCGATGCTCGCTCCTGAGGGTTTCGAGCTTCCGGCGCAATTGCTCGATTTCTGCTCTATCCATGCGGCAGCGCGAATAAACCTCGAACGGGCGAACGGCGTGCCGTCGCGTCACCCAATTATGGCGCCGACTATACGCCGATGGCGGGTCGGAAGGGAGTCTGGAGCGCGCCCGCGTCCCGCCGCTGCCCTTGTCATGCTTCCGGCGATGCCGGAGACTTGCCGGCGCCCGTAGTCCCGGCATGAGGAGCGCGCGCCAGCAACCCATGAGCGAGATCAAGCGAATCGGCCTCTTGACCAGTGGCGGCGACTGCGCCGGCCTCAATGCGGTGCTGCGCGCGGTCACCGCGCGGGCCACCGAAGGCTACGGCTGGGAAGTGATCGGCATTCGCGAGGGCACGGCGGGGCTGCTCTCTCGACCGGTTCGCGCCGAGCGGCTCGATCTCGGCGACTTCCCGGGGCACCTGATGCGGCTCGGCGGCACGGTGCTGGGCACCACCAACAAGGGCGATCCCTTCGACTATCCGATGGCCGACGGCAGCCGCCGCGACCGCTCGGAGGAGGTGATCGCGGCCTGCCGCGAGCTCGGCCTCGATGCCCTGATCGGCATCGGCGGCGACGGCTCGCTCGACATCCTGCGGCGCCTGTCGCTCCAGGGCGGGATCAAGCTGGTCGGCATCCCCAAGACCATCGACAACGATCTCGGCCATACCGAGATCTCGGTCGGCTATCCGACCGCGGTGCAGGTGGCGACCGCGGCGCTCGATCAGCTTCAGCCGACGGCGGCCAGCCACTCGCGGGTCATGGTGCTGGAGGTGATGGGCCGCGATGCCGGCCACATCGCGCTGGTCGCCGGCATCGCCGGGGGCGCCGACGTGATCCTGGTGCCGGAGATTCCCTATCGTATCGCCGCGATCGCCGGGAAGATCGCGCGCCTGCAGAAGAGCGGCCGCAACTTTGCACTGGTGATCGTCGCCGAGGCGGTGAAGACCGAAGACGGCGTGGCGGTCACCCAACAGCAAGGCAGCGGCGCGGTCACCTACGGCGGGATCGGCCACTACGTCAGCCGCAGGATCGCCGAGGAGACCGGGGCGGAGACCCGCATCACCGTGCTGGGCCACGTGCAGCGCGGCGCCATGCCGACCTACCAGGATCGCCTGATGGCCTCGATCTTCGGCGTCCACGCGGTCGACCTGATCGCTGCCGGCAAGTTCGATCGCATGGTGGCCTGGAGCGGGCGCCAGGTGATCGACGTGCCGATCGCCGACGCCATCGCCGGCTACCGCAGCGTCGATTCCGAAGGCGCGCTGGTGCACACCGCGCGCGGCCTCGGCATCTCTTTCGGCGACCGATGAGCGGCATCGAGCAGGGCGCGGAGTCCTTCTGGCGCTTCTCGCTCGCGCTCTACGGCGTCAAGCCGGTGGCCGAGGCCTGCCTGCGGCTTCAGGACCGCGATGGCCTCGACGTCAACCTGCTGCTCTATCTCTGTTGGGCGGGCAGCCGCGGCACGCGCTTCGACAGCGGACAGGTGGGGGCGCTGATCGCCGAGACCGAGGGCTGGCGCCGCGAGGTGGTGCGCCCGCTGCGCCGGGCGCGCCGGGCGCTCAAGGGCTTCGCGGCGCCGGGCCTGGCAGAAGCGGCCGCCGAGCTGCGCGGCCGTATCAAGCGCGACGAGCTCGAGTCCGAGCGCCTGCAGCAGCGGCTCATGGTGTCCTGGCACTGCCCGGCCGAGGGCGCCGCCGATCCGGCGGCGTCGGCCCACAACCTGGCCGCCTATCTCGAGGCCGCCCGGGCCGGCGCCACCGAGTCGCAGCGCGACCTCGCGGCGCTGCTGCGCGGCGCCGTTCCCGGGTTGACCGAGGCGGACGCCCTGACGCTCCTGGAAAGCTAGGGAAGCGCTGGCTTTGGGGCGCCGGGATTGGAAATAGGGCCTCTCGGCGCTATATTCCGAGTCTCCGGTTCCGTCAGTACAGGAGGCCTTGAATGTCGAACGAGGAGCGTGTTGAGGCGTTAAGAATGAAGCATGCTTCCATCGAAGAACAGATCGACCAGGAAAATCTGAGACCTCATCCGGACGACCTGCTGATCTCCGAGCTGAAACGCGAAAAATTGAGAATCAAGGACCAGATCGCGGTGTTCGGCGACGACTCTTAGGTCCCTGTCGTACGTCCTTTCCGGCCGGCCCGGCGGCAGCCGCGGCCGGCTCGCCAAGCGAGCTCCCGACGCCGGGCGATTTCGCGCCCGGCACCGAGGCGGAGTTCGTCCCGACGGCCCACTCCTCGTGACGGCATGGGGAGCACCCAGCCAACCGGCGACCTCAGGGTCGGCCGGTTTTTTCGTGCCCGCAACGCGGCGGCTGCCATCGACACTGAAGCTCGGAAATAGAGCGCCGCGCTATTCGAGGCGAAGGGATTTTTCGAGATCGCCGTGCTCGAAGGCGGATGCCATGCGGTCGATCTCGCGCCTTGTGATGCTTAGACGGGCGGCCTCGCTACGCCAAGCCGACGCGACTACGGCAACCTCCACCGCGATCCTCTTCGCATCCGGCGCCGTCAGGCCGTAGTAGTCGGCCGTTTCCAATACCGCCTCGGTCATGCCGAGCGCGAACAACACGGTCGCATAGATACCGAGCGACACGCTGAGGTCGCCCTTCTCGATCTTGTTCAGGGTCATGCGGCTGAGCGATGCACGCTCGGCCATCGTCACCGTGGCAATAC
>JBOHKJ010000120.1:0-27437 GCA_050728975.1 Kiloniellales bacterium
GCGCCGAGCTGCGCGCCGACGCAGCCGTTGCCCGTATCCGCCAGCAGAGCGGACGTATCCAAGGCGTGACGCTAGAGAGCGGCGAAAAGATCGACGCACCGCAGGTGATCTCGGCCGCCAATCCGCGCAGCACCTTCTTCGACCTGCTCGGAACCGACGAGCTCGACATCGGCTTCGTGCGCCGGGTGAAGAGCATCCGCATGAAGGGCAACGTCGCCAAGATTCATCTGGCGCTTGACGGTCCTCCGGAGTTCACCGGCTTGCCGCAGGAGCGGCTGCGCGACCGCCTGCTGATCGCGCCCTCCGTCGACTATGTGGACTTGGCTTTCAACCCCGCCAAATACGGCGAGGCCTCGGAGCGCCCGGCGCTGGAACTGGTCGTTCCGACGGTGAGCGACCCGAACCTCGCGCCGCCCGGGTGCCACGTTCTCTCGGCGGCAGCGATCTACGCGCCCTATGCGCTGAAGGCTGGCTGGTCGGCGCCGGCCAAGGACGCCTTCCTTGCGCGCGCGATCGAAACCATCGAAGCCTACGCGCCGGGCCTCTCCCAGAAGGTGGTGGCCGGTCAAATTCTGACGCCCGACGACCTCGAGCGCGACTACCGCATGACCGGCGGCCATTGGCACCACGGCGAGCTGGCCATCGACCAGATGTTCATGCTGCGCCCGGCGCCCGGCGCGGCACAGTACGCCACGCCCATCGAGGGCCTCTTCCTCTGCGGCGCCGGCAGTCATCCCGGTGGCGGTGTCACCGGTGCCGCCGGCATGAACGCCGCCCGCGCGGTGCTGGAAGCGAGGGCCTGAGCCATGTCGCGCGCCACGCCGCTCACCCACTTCCGCCAGCCGCTGCTGAAGACGCCGTTCCACGCCCGCTACGAGGCGCTGATGCGGACCGGCCAGTGGTATGGCTGGGCCGGCTATCGCGCCGCCGGCATCGTCGAAGACGAGGAGCTGGAGTATTTCGCGATCCGCAACTCCTCCTCGCTGTTCGATCTCTCGCCGATGGTGAAGTACCGGATCGGCGGCCGGGACGCCGAACGCTTCCTCAACCGGCTGATGGTGCGCGATGTCGCGAAGCTAGCGCCCGGCCGGGTCCACTACACCGTCTGGTGCGACGACGACGGCAAGGTGATCGACGACGGCACGCTGTTCCGGCTCGGGGCCGACGACTTCCGGCTCTGCTGCCAGGAGCGGCACTTAGACTGGTTCCTCGATGCCGCGATGGGGCGCGATGTCGTCATCGCCGAGGAGACCGAGGAGGTGGCCGCGCTGTCGCTTCAGGGGCCGACGAGCTGCGCCCTGCTGAAGTGCGCCGGCTTCGACGGTATCGAGAGCTTGAAGCCCTTCGCGATCACCGAGTTTCCCCTCGGTCACCACGATCACCAGGTGACGGTCTCGCGGACCGGGTTTACCGGCGACCTGGGCTACGAGCTCTTCGTCGCGCCCGAGGGTGCCGAAGCGCTCTGGGACCGCCTGTGGAAAGCCGGCCAGTGGCACGGCCTGCGCGCGATCGGGAACGTCGCGCTCAACATCGCACGCCTGGAGGCCGGCTTCATCATCACCAACACCGACTTCGTTGCCGCCAACCAGGCCATCACGCCGGCACGCCGGCGCTCGCCCTTCGAGATCGGGCTCGGCTGGCTGGTCGACCTAAAGAAGCCCTGCTACTTCAACGGCAAGCGCGCGCTGGAGGCCGAACTGAAAAGCGGCGGCTCCGGCAACGTGCTGGTGAAACTGGAAGTGGCCGGTAATTTCCCGGCCGAGCATTCGCTCATCTACCACCGGCAAAAAACCAACGCCGGCGAGGTCACCACCGCGGCCTGGTCGCCCACCACCAAGCGCAGCATCGCGCTCGCCAGCCTGGAGAAGCCCTACGGCACGCGGATCAAGGACGACCTCTGGGCGGAAATCTATGTGCTGCGCGAGCTGACCTACCATAAGCTGATGATGCCTGCCGAAGTGGTGGAGCAGCCCTTCTTCAATCCGGAACGCCGGCGCGCGACACCGCCAGCCGACTTCTGAGAGCCTCACATGGAGATGCGCAAGCATCGCCTCGATCCTCTGCTGCGGCCAAAGTCGCTGGTGCTGGTCGGCGCCAGCCCGCGCAAGCCGTCGGTTGGCGCGACGCTGGTGAAGCATGCGCGATCGGGCGGCTACAAGGGCCGACTCTACGCCATCAATCCGCGCCACCGGGAGATCGAGGGCATCCCCTGCTTTCCCGATTTCGCCAGCCTGCCGGAAGCGGTCGAGCATGCCGTCTTCGCGCTGCCCGACACGGCGATGGAGGAGGCCTTCGCGGTCGCCGTGACGCGCGGCATCAAGGCGGCGACCATCATCTCCTCGATCATGCCGGAGGACGACGGCTCGCCCTTGCTCAGGGAGCGGATCACGAAACGCGCGCGCGAAGCCGGCGTGCAGCTTTGCGGCGCCAACTGCATGGGCTTCTATAACTTCACCGAAGGCCTGTGGACTTGCGGCTTCGAAACCCGCGACGACCTGCGTCCCGGCGGCGTGGTTCTGCTCACGCACTCGGGCTCTCTCCTGACTGCGCTGGTCGACGCGGAATCCCGGATCGACTACGCGCTCGCCGTCTCGACCGGTCAGGAGCTCACGACAACGGTCGCCGACTACATGGACTACGCGCTCGACCAGCCGGAGACGCGGGTCATCGGTCTCTTCATCGAGACGGTGCGCGATCCGGCAGGATTCGAGGCCGCACTCGCCAAGGCAGGCAAGCACCGAGTGCCGGTAATCGCCCTCAAGGTCGGGCGCACGGCGGTCTCCGCCAAGCTGGCGATCAGCCATTCGGGCGCGCTCGCGGGCGACGATGCGGCCTATCAGGCGGTCTTCGACCACTATGGGGTCAGCCGCGTCGAGTCCATCGACGAGCTTGCGAGCGCGCTCATGGTCTTCAACGCGGCGCGCGACATCGGGCCGGGCGGGCTCGTCACCACCCACGATTCCGGCGGCGAGCGCGGTCTCCTGGTCGATCTCGCCGAGCGCAATGGCACGCGCCTTGCGGACCTGTCGCCGGCCACGGTGAAGCGCCTGGAGGAGGTACTGGACTTTGGCCTGCCGCCGGTCAATCCGCTCGACCGCTGGGCCACCGGGCGCAACTACCCGCAGGACTTCTACGACTCCTTCGAGACGCTGATGGAGGATCCCGATACGGCGCTCGGCGCGGTAGTGCTGGATCGCGGCGCCGGAGGCCTCTTCGTTCCGGACTATTTCACCTGTGCCGAGCGCGGGCGCGCGGCGAGCAGCAAGCCGACCTTCATCGTCTCCAATCACCAGGGCAGCGGGAGCGACCCTGCAGCCATCGCCTCGACACGCGCCGGCATCCCGGTGCTGGACGGCGTGCCGGCCTTCCTCAAGGCCTGCCGGTTGCTGTTCGAGTGGCGCGACTTCAACGACAGGCCAGCCGCGACGATTGGCAGGGCGGACTCCGCCGTCGTGGAGCGCTGGCGCAAGCGCCTCGCTTCCGGCGCCGAGCTCGACGAGGCGAAGAGCCTGTCGCTGCTCCGCGACTTCGGCATCCAAACGGTCGCCTGCGTCATCGCCGAAACGAAAGAGGACGCCATCGCGCAGGCGGCCAGTCTCGGCTATCCGGTAGCGCTCAAGACCGCCATGCCCGGCGTCGCGCACAAGTCCGACCAGGGTGGGGTGCATCTGCGGCTCGCCGACGCCGCGGCGCTTGCCGACGCCTACCGCGATCTCGCGAAGCGGCTGGGCCCGCGTGTCCTGGTGGCCCGCATGGTGCAAGGCCCGGCGGTCGAGATGCTGCTGGGGCTCACCAACGACCCCGATTTCGGCCCGATCGTCGTGGCAGGCTTCGGCGGCATTCACGCCGAGGTTCTGCGCGACGTCGCCTTCCTCAAACCACCGTTCGACGCCGCGATCGCGCTGAGGCATATCGAGCGGCTGCAACTTGCCAAGCTGCTGGATGGCCTCCGCGGCGCGCCGGCCGTCGACCGCAAGGCCTTCGCCGAGGCCGCCGCCGCGCTCTCGCGGCTAGCGGTCGCGCTCGGCGAGCAGATCCAGTCGATGGACATCAACCCACTCCTGGTCCTGCCCGACGGGTGCCTTGCCGTCGACGCGCTGATCGATCCGCGCGCTGCCGGATCGAAGACACACGGCTAGCCCGGGAGGGACCGATGCACCTCAAGGAGATCGCAGGCTTCGACAAGGCCAGGTGGCGCTCGCTCGCCGACGCCCTGAAGCCCGAAACGCGGCTCTTCATCGACGGCGCCTACGTCGAGGCCAAGGAAGGCGGCCGCTTCAAGACCGTCAATCCGGCGAACGGCGAGACCGTGGCCGAGATGGCCGAAGGCACCGCAGCCGATGTCGACGTGGCGGTCGCGGCCGCCAAGCGCGCCTTCAAGGACGGCCGCTGGTCGCGGCTTGCGCCCAGGAAACGCAAGGAGATCCTCTATCGCTTCGCCGATCTGGTCGCCGAGAACGCCGGCGAGCTGGCGCTGCTCGACAGCCTCGACATGGGTAAACCCATCGCCGACATGATCGGCGTCGACATTCCCGAGGTCTGCAATACCATCCGCTTCATGGGCGAATGCCTCGACAAGGTCGAGGGCAAGGTGACGGCGACCGAGCCCGACGTGCTGCACTACATCTTGCGCGAGCCGCTCGGCGTGGTGGGCGCGATCTCGCCCTGGAACTATCCGCTGCTGATGGCGACGTGGAAGATCGCCCCGGCGCTCGCCGCCGGCAACACGGTCGTATTGAAGCCGGCCGAGCAGTCGCCGCTCTCCGGCATCCACCTCGCCGAATTGTTCTGCGAGGCCGGCGGGCCGACCGGCGTCTTCAACGTGGTCAACGGCTACGGCGAGACTGCCGGCAAGGCGCTAGCGCTTCACGACGAGGTCGCCAAGATCACCTTCACCGGCTCGACCGAGGTCGGCAAGCTAATCCTGCAGTACGCTGGCCAGTCCAACATGAAGAAGGTGTCGCTGGAATGCGGCGGCAAGACGCCGCAGATTGTGATGGCCGACGTCGCCGACATGGATCGCGCGGTCACCGCGGCGATCAACGGAATCTTCGCCAACCAGGGGGAAGTCTGCAACGCCGGATCGCGCATTCTGGTCGACGCCAAGATCGCCGATGCCTTCGCCGAAGCCTTCTCCGCGCGCGGGCGCACGGCCTTCGTTCCCGGCGATCCGCTCGATCCCAAGACCACGATGGGCCCGCTGGTAACCGCCGAGCATCGCAGCCGGGTGCTCACGCTGATCGAGTCCGGCCGCAAGGGAGGGGCCAAACTAGCCTTCGGCGGCGATACTCCCGAAGGGCCGGGCGCCTACGTCAATCCGACGCTCTTCACCGGGGTCAAGAACTCGATGCGGATCGCCCGCGAGGAGATCTTCGGCCCGGTCGCCTCGATGATCGCGGTCGAGGGCATCGAGGACGCGATCGCCGTCGCCAACGACACCATCTATGGGTTGGCGGCGGGCATCTGGACTGCCGACCTTTCGACCGCGCATCGCCTGGTGCGCGAGATCGAGGCCGGCGTGGTGTGGGTCAACTGCTTCGACGAGGGCGACATGACCCAGCCCTTCGGCGGCTACAAGCAGAGCGGCAACGCCCGCGACAAGTGCTTCGACAGCCTCTTGTCCTACACCCAGATGAAGTCGGCCTGGATCAGGTTGAACTGAGGCCCTACCGCCGTCTCGAGCGGCGTTCGTTCGATTCCGGCAGATCGGCGCGGATCCAGGACTGGAACGCCCTGACCGCGCTTTCCTTGTCGTTCAGCAGGCCGGTCTCGTAGCCGCTGCCGTTGAGGCCGCGCTGCACCGATTCCACAAGCGTCGCGTCCTCGTCATGAACCTGGAAGTTGACGCGCTGGTTCAACCAGCGGGTCGCCCGCATCGCACGCGAGCTATCGGGCAAGGCATAGGCGCGCCAGCGCAGCCGCGAGCGGCCGGGCGCGATCGGCACAATGTGGAAGTAGTCCATCATCTCCGGATAGACGTCAAAGGACACCGCCGGATAGAGGAAGTAATAGCTCCAGCGGCGGCGCTGCGCCTCGGGCAGGTGCTCGACGGTCGGCAGCAATTTCGCGTAGTGCCGCACACCCCAGCCGCCTTTTACCTCTTCGCGCAATGCGTGGCTGAGCCGGACGGTGCGGGTGGCCTCGTCGCTGCCGCGCTCGTAGTCGGTCGTCATCAGCGCCGAAAGGCCGGGATGGCCGACCGGAAAGTGATAGTCCTCGAGGTAGTTGTCCCAGACGCATTTCCAGTCGGCGGCGGTGTCGCCGCGCCAATAATCGGAGATCGGCTCCATCTCCTCGAAGCGATAGTGGCTCAGCTCCTCCCGGTAGGGCGCGTAGCGCTCGGCGACCGAACGGGCGCCGGTCCTGAAGCAGATGTAGACGAAGCCGAGGAAAATCTCGCAGTCGAGCTGCTTGAGGCCGAAGCTCTCCTTATCGACCTCCTTGAAACCCTTCTCCGAGGGCACGCCGCGCAGCCGGCCCTCGAGATCGTAGGTCCAGGCGTGATAGGGGCAGGAGATGAGGCCCGGGCAGCTTCCGCGCTGGCCGCCCACCACCGCGTGCGCCCGATGGCGGCAGACATTGTGGAAGGCGCGAACCTCCATGTCCTTGCCGCGCACCGCGAAGGCGCGCTCGCCGAAACCCTCGAAGGCGACATAGTCGCCCGACCTCTTGAGCTCGCTGACGTGGCAGATCAGCTGCCAGGCCGGCAGGTGGATGCGCTCCATCTCGCGCCGAAAGAAGTCTTCGTCGCTATAGGTCCAGGCCGGCAACGCCTCGCCGGCGGTCGGCGAGACCTCGCTCAGGAGCGGGCGGCGCGGCGGAAACGCACGCGTGCCGAAAAGATTGACCAGATAGCGTCGGCAGAGATCGACCGAAGCTTCGCGATCGAAGGCGCCGCGCCTCACCAAAGCTTCCTGCCACAGCGCGTCGATGAGGCCGCAGAAGCCGAGCGCCGCCGCGCGAGAATCGAGATCGCTGTTCTGCTTCTCGTCGAGCTCGGCGATCAGCGTATGGACCGCTTCGTAGAAGGCCTGATCGGAGCCCCCGCAGATTTCCATGTAGTCGTCGCGGGCCTGACTCTCGCCCCAGAAGCCGTACCAGACCGCCATCTTTTCCGGCGTCGCCAGCCGCTCATCGAAGGAAGCTTCGGTGAGCGCCATCAGCGCGGCGGCCGGATCGCGCCCGGCGCCGGCGATCGCTGCCTCGCAGGCGGCGCTGAACTCCTCGGCGATCCGCTCCAGCGTCGCCTTGAGCAGCTCCTGCTTGGACTTGAAATGGAAGTTGACCATGCCCGCGGTGAGGCCGGCCAAGCCCGCCACCTTCATCAGGGTCACGTTGGACAGCCCGTGCTCGGCGATCACCCGAACCGTGGCGTCGATCAGCTGCTGGCGCCGCCGGTCCTGGGGCTGGCGCAAACCGCCGGTTTCGACTTGGTCGAGCATGGGGAGCATCCTTGGGCCACGGGCAGTTACCGAACGCTCATTCTAGCTTATCGAACAACTGTTCAGCAAGGCGCATGGGGAGTGAAACATCTGTAGAACCGGCATTCCGGAAAGCCGGTTTTCCACCGCTTTGTTGCAGCTCCGTGCCGCGGCACCTTGACCGGGCAGGCCGCTGGCGTGACGATGAAAAAAATTTCAGGCATTGAAATTTCTTTCATGGCCCGCAAGCGCCACCCAGCGGACAGCAGCGATCAGGACCTGAGCCTCGCGGCCCGGGCGGCGTGGCTCTCCTTCGTCGGCGGCCTCACCCAGGGCGAGATCGCCACCCGTCTCGGCCTCTCCGCCGCCAAGGCTCATCGTCTGATCGCGCTGGCCCAGCAGCGCGGCCTGGTGAAGGTCTTCGTCGAGGGCGTGCCCGACGGTTGCCTGGCGCTGGAAGATCGGCTCGCCGCCCATTTCGGTCTCGAGAGCTGCGCCGTGGCACCCAATGTGGATCCGGCCGGCGAGACGCGCGGCCCCTTCGCCGCGGTCGGCTCGGCGGGCGCGCGCTTTCTCTACCGCCGGCTCGAGGAGGCGGGGCCGGCGCTGGTCGGCGTCGGCAAGGGCCGCACGCTCTCGGCAGCCGTGGCCCAGATGCCGACCCTGAAGCGCCCCGATCTCAAGTTCGTCTCGGTTTCGGGAAGCCTGACGCGCAAGCTCGCGGCCAATCCCTTCGACGTGGTCCACGGCCTGGTCGCCAAGACCGGCGGCGAGGGCTACTTCCTTCCGGTGCCCTATCTCGCCGGCTCGGTCGAGGAGAAGGAGGTGCTGCTGGAGCAGAAGTCGGTGCGCGACCTCCTGGCGCTGGCGCGCGAGGCCGAGCTTTACGTGGTCGGCGTCGGCGCCCACTCCGCCGACGCCCACGTCCGCGCGACCGGCATGGTGAGCGAGAGCGAATGGGCGGAGCTGACGCGGCTCGGCGCGGTCGGCGACCTGATGGGCAGCTTCCTCGACCGCGACGGCAAGCCGGTCGACGCCGCCGCCAATCGCCAGGCGGTGGGACTTGCCATCGCCGACTTGAAAGGACGACGAGTGGCCGCGCTCGCCGGCGGTGCGGAGAAAGGACCCGCAATCCTGGCGGCCCTGCGCACCGGCGTCATCACCGATCTCGTCGTCGACGAAGACGCGGCGCGCCGCGCGGTTGAGCTGCTCGACGGCGCGAAAACGCGCCCAAGGAAAGACTCTGGTCATGAATCGCCCCCACGACGCGTCAAGCAGACGGCCGCAGAGTAGCGAGGGCCCCCGGGCGCTGGCTGCCGTGCCGCTGCGCGCGGAGGCGGCACCCGTGCGCAACCCTGGTTTGCCGCTCGACCTCGACTGGGTCGAATCCTGGCGCGTCAATCGCAGCGCCGCCGAGCGGCGCGCCGCCACCCTTCCCGCCCGGCGCAGCGTCAAGAAGGAATGGCAGGCCGCTTGGCTGCTGAAGGCGATTTCCTGCATCGATCTAACGACGCTTGCCGGCGACGACACCGCTGGCCGGGTAAAGCGCCTCTGCGCCAAAGCACGCCAGCCGGTCCGCCGGGATCTTCTGGATGCGCTCGGCTGGGGCGAGCGAGGACTCACCGTCGGCGCGGTCTGCGTCTATCACGCGATGGTCGAAACCGCGGTCGCAGCGCTTATCGGCAGCGATGTCCGGGTCGCTGCGGTTTCCGCGGGTTTCCCCACCGGCCTCTCTCCGGTTGACTTGCGAATCAAAGAGATAGAAGCCTCTGTTGCAGCTGGTGCTGAGGAGATCGACATCGTCGTTAACCGCGCCCAGGCGCTGACCGGCGACTGGCGCGCGCTCTACGAGGAGGTCAAGAGCTTCCGCGCCGCCTGCGGGCCGGCCCACATGAAGGCGATCCTCGGCACCGGCGAGCTCGGCACCCTGAAGAACGTCGGCCGCGCGGCGCTAATCGCGATGATGGCCGGCGCCGACTTCGTCAAGACATCGACCGGCAAGGAGCCGGTCAACGCCACGCTCCCGGTGAGCCTCGTCATGGTCCGGGCGATCCGCGCCTATCGCGAGCGCACGGGAATCAGGATCGGCTTCAAGCCGGCCGGCGGCATCGGCACCGCCAAGCAGGCGCTGGCCTATCTCTTCCTGATGAAGGAGGAGCTGGGCCGGCCGTGGCTGGAGCCGGCACTGTTCCGCTTCGGCGCGTCGAGCCTGCTGGGCGACATCGAGCGTCAGCTCGAGCACTTCGCGACCGGCCGCTATTCCGCGGCGCACCGTCATCCGCTCGGCTGAGGACGCTATGACCCGCGTCGCCGAGATTTTCGAGACCATGGACTACGGCCCGGCGCCGGAAACCCGCCAACCGGCCGACGCCTGGCTCGAAGCTCACAACCACGCCTTCGGCCTTTTCATAGGCGGCGAATGGGTTGCGGCCAAGAGCGGTGAGTCTTTCGAGACCATCAACCCGGCCGACGGCAAGACTCTGGCGCGCATTGCCCAGGCAAGCACTGAGGACGTGGACACGGCCGTTGCCGCCGCGCGCACTGCACAACCCGCCTGGGAGAAGCTCGGCGGCCACGGCCGCGCGCGCTATCTCTATGCGCTGGCGCGCCTGGTCCAGAAGCACAGCCGCCTGCTGGCGGTGATCGAGACGCTCGACAACGGCAAGCCGATCCGCGAGACCCGCGACATCGACGTACCGCTGGTGGCGCGCCACTTCTATCATCACGCCGGCTGGGCGCAGCTGATCGAGCGCGAGCTGCCCAACCACGCGGCCCTCGGGGTTGCCGGGCAGATCGTGCCCTGGAACTTCCCGCTGCTGATGCTGGCCTGGAAGGTGGCGCCGGCGCTCGCCGCCGGCAACACGGTGGTCCTGAAACCGGCCGAGTTCACCTCGCTTTCGGCGCTCGCTTTCGCCGAGCTGGCGCAGCACGCCCGCCTGCCGGCGGGCGTGCTCAACATCGTGACTGGCGACGGCAGGGCCGGCGAGCTGATCGTGCGCCATCCGGGGATCGACAAGCTGGCCTTCACCGGCTCGACCGAGGTCGGGCGCGCGATCCGCCAGGCCACTGCCGGCAGCGGCAAGAAGCTGACCCTAGAGCTGGGCGGCAAGTCGCCCTTCATTGTCTTCGAGGACGCCGATCTCGATGCCGCGGTCGAAGGCGCGGTCGATTCCATTTGGTTCAACCAGGGCCAGGTCTGCTGCGCGGGGTCGCGGCTGCTGGCCCAGGAAGGCATCGCCGACACCTTGATCGCCAAGCTGCGGGCGCGCATGGAGACGCTCCGTATGGGCGATCCGCTCGACAAGGCGATCGACCTCGGCGCCATCGTCGCCCCGGTTCAGCGCCAGCGCATCGAGCGGCTGGTGGCTGCGGGCGCAGCCGAAGGGGCAAAAGTCTGGCAGCCCTCCTGGCGAGCACCCGAAAGCGGCTGCTTCTATCCGCCGACTCTGCTGACCGATGTCGCTCCGGCCTCGCTGGTGGCCCAGGAAGAAATCTTCGGGCCAGTGCTGGCCGCCATGACGTTCCGCACCCCGGCCGAGGCGGCACAGCTCGCCAACAACAGCCGCTACGGTCTCGCCGCCTCGCTCTGGACCGAAAACGTCAACCTGGCGCTCGATGTCGCGCCGAAGCTCAAGGCTGGCGTGGTCTGGGTCAATTGTGCCAACCTCTTCGACGCCGCCTGCGGCTTCGGCGGCTACCGCGAGTCGGGCTTTGGGCGCGAGGGCGGCTACGAGGGCCTGTTCGAGTATCTGCAGCCGCGCTTCCTGGCGACACTGCCGAAGTACGAGCCGGCCAAGGCAACGGTCATCGCCGAGGCTCCGCCGCGAGCATCCACCCGCCTCCCGGCCATCGACCGTACCGCCAAGCTCTACATCGGCGGCAGGCAGCAGCGCCCCGACGGCGGCTACAGCCGGGCGGTAATCGGCGCCAAGGGCCGGCGCCTCGCCCACGTCGGCGAGGGCAATCGCAAGGACATCCGCGACGCGGTCGAGGCGGCGCAGAAGGCGAGCGCCTGGTCGACCGGCGCCGGCCACGCCCGGGCGCAGATCCTCTACTACCTCGCCGAGAACCTGGAGGTGCGCGCCGGGGAGTTCCGCAACCGCCTCGTCACCATGACCGGCAATAACAAGCGACAGGCGGCGCGCGAAGTGGAAGTGAGTATCGCGCGTCTCTTCGCCTACGCGGCCTGGGCTGACAAGTACGACGGCCGGGTCCACAACCCGCCATTGCGCGGGATGACCCTGGCGATGAACGAGCCGCTCGGCGTGATCGGCCTGCTCTGCCCCGACGAGACGCCCCTGCTCGGCTTCATCTCCCTGGTGGCCCCGGCGATCGCGATGGGCAATCGGGTGATCGTCGTGCCCTCGGAGGCCCATCCGCTGGCGGCCACCGACCTCTACCAGGTGATCGAAACCTCCGACGTGCCGGACGGCGTTGTCAACATCGTGACCGGCACCCGCGACGAGCTGGCGGCGGTGCTGGCGGCGCACGGCGATGTCGAAGGACTGTGGTATTTCGGCCCGGCGGAGGGCAGCGCACTGGTCGAGCGCACGGCGACGGCCGACCTCAAACGAACCTGGGTCAACTACGGCAAGCGCCGCGACTGGTACGATCCGAGGCAAGGCGAGGGACAGGAGTTTCTGCGCCAGGCGACCCAGGTAAAGAACGTATGGATTCCTTACGGCGAATGAACGCACAGCAGCACCACGCGGCGCGGCGCCGAGCTTCCGCGCGGACAGTTCGAGCGCGGGGTCGACGCGATCTTCGCCGCCGCCGGCGCGACGGGGCTGGGGGTTTTGCAGGCGCCGCCGATGCCGGCAAGCTTTCGATCGGCGTCGACTCGAACCAGAACCACCTGCACCCCAGCTCGGTGCGGACCTCAATGGTCAAACGACCTGGCGGTCTACGAGGGTTTCCAGGCGGCGCGCAGCGTAACCTGGCAGGCCGGCTTCAGGGCCCTCGGCCTCGCCGAGCAAGGAGTCGACTGGGCGCTGGACGAGCACAACGCCGCGCTCATCGACGAGGCGAGGCGCGCCGAGGTCGAAGCGGCCCGTCAAGCGATCGTCGCCGGCGAAATCACGGTTCACAACTACATGAGCGACAACGCCTGCCGCATGACGCCCGAGGCGCGTCGGGACAGGCATCGAACGGTACGACTATTCCGGATGGTCCGGAGGTAATGAAGAAAATGGGAGGCACCATGAGAAAGCTCTTTATCACGCTTGCGGCCGGCAGCCTGCTAGTCGGCGCCGGCGCCGTCAGTGCCGCGGACATCAGCCCGGCAATCGTCTTCGACTTGGGCGGCAAGTTCGACAAGTCGTTCAACGAGGGCGTCCACAACGGCGCGCAGAGGTTCGTCGACGAAACGGGAATCGAGGTCCGCGACTTCGAAACGACCAACGAGACTCAGTTCGAGCAGGCCCATCGCCGTTTCGCACAACGCGGGAGCGATCCGATCGTTGGCGTCGGATTCTCGCAGGGCGGCGCGGTCGAGACGGTGGCGAAGGAGTTCCCCGACACGCGCTTCACCATTATCGATTCCGTGGTCGAGCTGCCGAACGTGCGGTCGGTGCTGTTCAAGGAGCACGAAGGCTCGTTCCTGGTCGGCGCGCTGGCGGCGATGAACTCCGAAACCGGTACGATCGGTTTCGTGGGCGGTATGGACATTCCGCTGATCCGCCGCTTCGCCTGCGGCTATGTCCAAGGCGCTAAGCACGTGAACAAGGACATCGAGGTGCTGCAGAACATGACCGGCACCACCCCGGCCGCGTGGAACGATCCGGGCCGCGGCGGCGAGCTCGCAAAGGGCCAGTTCGATCGCGGCGCCGATGTGGTCTATGCGGCTGCGGGCGGCACCGGCCTCGGCGTCTATCAGGCCGCAGCCGACGCCGGCAAGCTGGCAATCGGGGTCGATTCCAACCAGAACCACCTCCACCCAGGCACCATGCTGACCTCTATGGTGAAGCGCGTCGATCTCGCCGCCTACAATTCCTTCACGGCGGCAAAAGACGGCAAGTGGCAGGCGGGCGTGACGGTGCTCGGCCTCGCCGAAGGCGGCGTCGACTGGGCGCTCGACGAGAACAACAGGAAGCTCGTCTCGGAGGCTGAAGAGGGCAAGGTAGAGGCGATCAAGGCCGATATCATCGCCGGCACGATCGAAGTCCACGACTACATGAGCGACAGCAGCTGCCCCTACTGAGGACGCGCTGCGGGGAGCGGCCGAATAAGTGCGAGTCGATGGCCGGCGAGGCCACGACGCGCCTGCGGACCGGCGGAACGGCGCCGGGGAATGAGTCCCTTCCGCCGGCGATCGAGCTACGCGGCATCGACAAGTCCTTCGGCCCGGTCCGTGCCAATCGTGACGTTTCGCTGGTTGTCGAGAGCGGCACGATCCATGGCATCGTCGGCGAGAACGGCGCCGGCAAGTCGACCCTGATGTCGATTCTCTACGGCTTCTATCAGGCCGACGGGGGAGAGATCTACGTTGCCGGACAGCCGGTGACGATTCGCAACCCCCAGGACGCGATAGGCGCCGGCATCGGCATGGTTCATCAGCATTTCAAGCTGGTGGATAGTTTCACCGTTCTCGAAAACGTCGTTCTGGGCGCCGAGTCCGGTGCCATGCTCGCACCCAGCCTCGACAAGGCGCGCGGAAACCTGATCGAGCTCGAACAGGACTACGGACTCAGGGTCGACCCCGATGCGCTGGTCGAGGACCTGCCGGTCGGCGACCGCCAGCGGGTCGAGATCTTGAAGGCGCTTTATCGCGGCGCGCAGATCCTGATCCTCGACGAGCCGACCGGTGTGCTGACGCCGCAAGAAACCGACCAGCTGTTCCGGATTCTTTCGGCGCTCCGCGAGCGCGACACGACAATTTTGCTGATCACCCACAAGCTGCGCGAGATCATGGAGATTACCGACGCCGTCTCGGTGATGCGCGGCGGCGAGATGATCGCACATCGCAAGACCGCGGAGACCACCAAGGAAGAGCTGGCGGATCTGATGGTGGGCCGGCAGGTAAGACTCGATGTCGAAAAGTCGCCTCGATCGCCAGGCGCATCGCGCCTGGAAGTCGAGAACATCACGGTTCGCGATTCGGCCAAGGTGGCGCGGGTCGACGGCGTCTCCTTCACGCTACGTGCCGGCGAGATTGTCGGCATCGCCGGCGTCTCCGGCAACGGACAGAGCGAATTGCTGGAGGCTTTGGCTGGAATCCGGCCGATCGACGAAGGGCGTTTTGTCATCACCGGCCGCGAGGTCACGCCGCGGAAGCCGACCGATCCAGCCGAGCTGCGCGCGCTGAAGGTCGCGCACGTTCCGGAGGACCGTCAGCGTCTCGGTCTGGTGGGAACCTTCTCGGCCAGCGAGTCGGCGATTCTAGGCTATCAGGACGATCCGGCCTACAACGGGACGTGCCTGATGCGGGAAGGCGCCATCACCGGCCGCTGCCGCCAAATGATGGAGGCCTTCGACGTCCGGCCGCGCACGCCGGACCTCAGATCCGAGAACCTGTCCGGCGGCAACCAGCAGAAGCTGATCGTGGCGCGCGAAATGGACCGCGCACCTGAGGTGCTGCTGGTCGGCCAGCCGACGCGCGGCGTCGACATCGGCGCCATCGAGTTCATCCGAAGGCAGCTGTTGGCGCGGCGCGACGCCGGCTGCGCAGTTCTCCTGGTTTCGGTCGAGCTGGACGAAGTGATGGCGCTCAGCGATCGCATCCTGGTGATGTTCGAGGGGCGAATCGTCGGGGAGGTTCCGGCGGAGCAGGCCGACGAGCGCACGCTCGGCCTGATGATGGCGAACGCCTTCGAGGCAGAGGCCGTGACGGCTTCTCCTGGAGCCACGCCATGAGCACGCCGGTCCAAGGGCTGCCGCGCTGGGCGGATCTGGCGCTCATTCCACTGATCAACGTCGCGCTGGCGTTCCTCGTCTCCGGGCTGATCCTGCTGGCCATCGGCGAGAATCCGCTGGCGGCGCTGCGCGTGCTCCTCCTGGGCGCCTTCGGCTCGGCCGAGGGAATCGGCTACACGCTGTACTACACCACCAACTTCGTCTTTACCGGCCTCGCCGTCGCGGTCGCCTTCCACGCCGGGCTTTTCAACATCGGCGGCGAGGGTCAGGCCTACATCGGCGGCCTGGGCGTGGGGCTGGTACTGCTGGCCTTCGACTCCTTCCTGCCGTTCGCATTGCTGCTGCCGCTCTCGATCCTGGCCGCGGGCGCTTTCGGGGCCGGCTGGGCCTTCCTTCCAGCCTGGCTGCAGGCCCATCGCGGCAGCCACGTCGTCATTACCACCATCATGTTCAACTTCATCGCCGCCGCGTTGATGGTCTATTTGATGGTGAACCTACTGATCGCGCCGGGCTCGATGTCGCCGGAAAGCCGCGAGATCGCCGAGCACGCCCGGCTTCCCTTCGTTCACGACCTGCTGGGCGCTCTCGGCATCGAGATGGCCCGCACGCCGCTCAATCTCTCGATCCTGCTAGCGATCGCGGCCTGCGTCTTCGTCTGGCTCTATCTTTGGCATACCCGCTGGGGCTACGCGCTGCGCACCGTGGGCCAGAGCGAGAAGGCGGCGCTGTACGCCGGCATCCGGCCGCAGCGGGTGATCGTGGTCGCCATGTGCATCTCGGGCGGGCTCGCCGGTTTCGTCGGCGTCAACGAGATCATGGGTGTGCAGCATCGCCTGATCCTCAACTTCGTCGCCGGCTACGGCTTCGCCGGAATCGCGGTTTCGCTGATGGGGCGCAACCACCCCCTGGGCGTGGTGCTGGCGAGCCTGCTGTTCGGCCTGCTCTATCAGGGCGGCGCCGAGCTGGCCTTCGAGTTTCCGCACATCACCCGCGAGATGGTGGTGACGATCCAGGGCCTGGTGATTCTCTTCTCCGGTGCGCTCACCTACATGACCAGGCCTTACGTCGAGCGCGCCATCCTGCTGGCGCGCGGCGCAGTCCGGCAGCCCGCCGTCGCCCTCGGCGGCAACTAGGGGATGCCGATGGGCGAAGGCGCGACACTCCTGCTGCTGACCCTCGATGCGACGCTGCGCGTCTCGACGCCGCTGATTTTGGGCGCGATGGGCGGGCTCTTCTCCGAGCGCTCGGGCATCATCGACATCGGGCTCGAAGGCAAGATGCTGGCCGCCGCCTTCGCCTCGGCCTCCGTCGCCGCGCTCACCGGCTCGCCCTGGATCGCGCTTGCGACCGGCATCGCCACTGCGCTCGCGCTGGCGCTCCTGCACGGCTTCGCCTGCATCACCCACCGTGGCAACCACGTGGTGAGCGGGGTGGCGATCAACATTCTGGTCTCAGGTCTCACGGTCGTATTGGGCGCCGCCTGGTTTCAGCGCGGCGGCCAGACTCCGGCACTGCCCCAGACCGCGCGCTTCCTCGCGCTCGAGCTGCCGGGCACCGAAGCCTTCGGCGGCCTGCCGGTTCTCGGAACCGTCTACCGCGAACTCGTCAGTGGCCACAATCTGCTGGTCTATGTCGCGCTGCTGGCGGTGCCGGTCACCGCCTGGATCGTCTACCGCACCCGCTTCGGGTTGCGCCTGCGCGCGGTGGGCGAGAATCCCGAGGCGGTCGACACCGCAGGCATCTCGGTCGCCTTCCTGCGCTATCGCGCGGTCGCGATCTGCGGTCTCCTGACCGGCATCGCCGGCACCTACATCGCCATCGCCCAGAACGCCGGCTTCAACCGCGACATGACCGCCGGCCAGGGCTACATCGCGCTTGCCGCGATGATCTTCGGCAAGTGGCGCCCCTTCCCGGCGCTCGGCGCCTGCCTGATGTTCGGGCTGCTCGACGCGATCGCAATCCGGCTCCAGGGCGTGCCGCTGCCAGGCTTCGGCGAGGTGCCGGTCCAGCTCATCCAGGCCCTGCCCTATATTCTGACGGTCGTGCTGCTGGCCGGCTTCATCGGCAAGGCGGTCGCCCCCAAGGCGATCGGCGAGCCTTACGTGAAAGAACGCTGAGATGGCGCGCCCTACCAACGTCGGCAGACTGATCGCGCTCGCGAGACACTCGCGGCTGAGCGCCTATGCCCCCTACTCCAGGTTCAAGGTCGGCGCCGCGTTGCGTGGCCGCAAGGGCGGGCTCTACGGCGGCTGCAACGTCGAGAACGTCGCCTATCCGCAGAGCTGCTGCGCCGAAGCCGCCGCGATTGCGGCGCTGGTGCTGGGCGGCGAGCGCGAGATCGTCGAGATCGCGGTGATCGCCGCCGGCAAGGCGCTGATCTCGCCTTGCGGCGGTTGCCGCCAGCGGTTGCGCGAATTCGCCAAGGATTCGACGCCGGTCCACCTCTGTCACACCGACGGCAAGCGCGTGACGACGACGCTCGGCAAGCTGCTGCCGCGCTCCTTCGCGCCGAAGCACCTGGGAAAATGAGCGAGTGCAATAGACAAGCGGCCAAGGCGGTCGATTCGCGCTGCGCGGCGGCGGTGGCGGCGATTCGCGTCGCTACCAAGGTGACACCGCAAGTCGGGCTGGTGCTGGGTTCGGGCCTCGGCGACTACGCCGAGACTCTGAAGGACGCGACGGTCGTCGACTACGCGACGCTGCCCGGCTTCCCGACGACCGGGGTCGGCGGCCACGCCGGACGACTGGCGATCGGCCGGGTCGGACAGACCGCCGTTGCCTTCCTGCAGGGCCGCGCCCACTACTACGAGCGCGGCGAGGCCGACACGATGGCGGTGCCGATTCGCACGCTCGCCGCGCTGGGATGCTGCACCCTGGTGCTGACCAATGCCGCCGGCAGCCTCAAGCCCGAGTGGCAAGCGGGCTCTGTGGTTGCGATCTCGGACCACATCAACTTCGCCGGTGTCTCGCCGCTGTTCGGTTTCGCCGGCGACGACTGCTTCGTCGACATGGTGGGCGCCTACGACGCCGAGCTGCGGAAGAAATTGCAGGCGGCAGCCAAGAGATCGAAGATCGCGCTGCCGGAAGGCGTGTTTGCCTGGGTCTCCGGTCCGCAGTTCGAAACGCCCGCCGAGATTCGTGCGCTCGGGCTGCTGGGCGCGAACCTGGTCGGCATGTCGACGGTGCCGGAGGTCATTCTCGCCCGCCACGCCGGCATGAGGGTGGCGGCGTTGTCGCTGGTGACCAATCTCGCCGCCGGCCTTGCGGCCGCACCCTTGAGTCATGCACAGACACTCGCCGCCGCGACCGACGGCGGCGCCGTTGCCAAGCGCCTGCTCACCGCCTTTCTCGAAGGCGATCCGGACTAGGACCATGCTGCCGCAGGAAACGATCCGCAAGAAGCGCGACGGCGCCGAGCTCTCGGCGGAGGAGATCGCGTTCTTCGTGCACGGCATCACCGATGGCTCGATCGCCGAGGGTCAGGTGGCGGCCTTCGCCATGGCGGTGTTCTTTCGTGGCATGACCATGGCCGAGCGGGTCGCGCTGACTCGCGAGATGACCCGTTCCGGCGACGTGCTCGACTGGTCGGGCGCACAGCTCTCCGGGCCGCTGCTGGACAAGCACTCCACCGGCGGCGTCGGCGACAAGGTGAGCCTGATGCTGGCGCCGATCGTGGCGGCCTGCGGCGCTTTCGTGCCGATGCTCTCGGGCCGCGGCCTCGGCCATACCGGCGGCACGCTCGACAAGCTGGACGCCATTCCCGGCTACGACAGCCAGCCGGACACCGCGCGCTTCCGCAAGGTGGTGCGGGAAGTCGGCTGCGCCATCATCGGCCAGACCGCGCGCCTCGCGCCCGCCGACCGCCGGCTCTACGCGATCCGCGACGTGACCGCGACGGTGGAATCGCTGCCGCTCATCACCGCGTCCATCCTGTCGAAGAAGCTGGCCGCCGGCCTGCAGGGTCTGGTGATGGACGTCAAGACCGGCAGCGGCGCCTTCGCCGCCAGCCGCGAGACGGCACGCGAGCTGGCCCACTCGCTGGTCGAGGTGGCGGGCGGCGCCGGCCTGCCGGTGACGGCGCTCATCACCGACATGAACCAGGTGGTGGGCACCACCGTCGGCAATGCGCTCGAGGTCGCCGAGACGGTCGACTACCTGACCGGCAAGGCGCGCGAGCCGCGCCTCCACGCGCTGACGATCGCGCTCGCCGCCGACATGCTGCTGCTGGGCGGCCTGGCGCGCGATCTCGCCGAAGGCCGCAAGCAGGCCGAGGCCGCCCTCGAAAGCGGCAAGGCAGCCGAGCGCTTCGGGCGGATGGTTGCCGCGCTCGGCGGACCGGCCGACTTCGTCGAGAAGGCAGAGCAGCGGCTGCCGGCTGCAAAGGTGGCAATGCCCTGCCCGGCCCCGGCCGAAGGCAAGCTGGCCAGCATGGACACCCGGTGCATCGGGCTGGCGGTGGTGGCGCTCGGCGGCGGGCGGCGGCGGGCCGACGAGCGAATCGATCCGCGCGTCGGCTTGAGCGAGGTTGCGGGTCTCGGCGAGACGGTCGGTCTGGCGCGGCCATTGGCGCTGGTACACGCGGCCAATCAGGCTTCGGCCGAAGCGGCGGTCCGCGAGATCCAGGCCGCGGTGACGATCGGCGCGGCGCCCAAGGTCCCAGACATTGTGCTGGAGCGCCTCGCCAGCGCGCCGGCGCGCCGGACGCACAAGGGAGCCACAGCATGAGCGCGGCGCGCGCCATCGCAACCGAGGTCCCGCGCTTTGCCGCGCCCGCAGACGGCATGCCGACCCCCACCATGCTGGTGGCCTGGAGCCGCGACGGCCTGCTGATCCTGGAGGATTTCCTGTCGGCCGCCGCTTGCCATGCGTTGATCGCGCGCGCAAACGAGATCGTGAAGGTCTTCGATCCCTCCGATGCCGTCGCCTTCTCGACCCGCAGTCATGCCCACGAGCGCAGCGGCTATTTCCTCGAGTCCGGCGACAAGGTCCGCTGCTTCCTGGAAGAGGAAGCGCTCGACGCCGAGGGAACGCTGCTGGTTCCGAAGACACGAGCCGTCAACAAGATCGGCCACGCGCTGCACGACCTCGATCCCGTCTTTTCGCGGGTGTCGCGCGATCCGCGCCTCGCCTGCCTTGCCCAGGCGCTCGGCGTAGCGCAACCGCTGCTGCTGCAGTCTATGTACATCTTCAAGCAGCCGAAGATCGGCGGCGAGGTGGTCTGCCACCAGGATGCGACCTTCCTGCGCACCGAGCCGCAGTCGGTGATCGGCTTGTGGTTCGCGCTCGAGGACGCGACGCCCGAGAACGGCTGCCTGGAAGCGCTTGCCGGCCGTCATCGCGCCGGGCCGAAGCAGCTCTACCGGCGGCACGGCAAGCGCCTCGACATGGATGTCCTGGATTCCGAGCCTTGGCCGGAGTCCGAGCGCACGGTGCTGCCGGCAAGGCGGGGCACGCTGATCGCCTTCCACGGCTCGCTGCCGCATCTCTCCGGCGCCAACCGCTCGCCGCGCTCGCGCCAAGCCTACACGCTCCACGTCATCGACGGCGCCTGCCGCTATCTCGACGACAACTGGCTGCAGCGCGGCTCGGACATACCGCTCCGGGGGTTCGCATGAGCGCACTCGCCGGCTGCTCCATCTCGCTCAACAGCGACGACCCGCCGTTCTTCGTCACCTCGCTCGGACAGGAATACGAAGAGGCGCCGCGCATCCACGGCTTGAGCGACAACCGAGTGCTCGACATCGCCCGTCAAGGACTTGCGGCCGCCTTCGTCGACACCGAACCCAAGAGTCGCTTGCTGGCAAGGTTGGATAGCGTCGTTGCACCGGTAGCCCATCGGCGGGAGGCGGGCCGATGATCGAGGTCGTGGCCTTCGATGCCGACGATGCGCTCTGGCACAATGAGTCGCACTTCCAGGAAACCCAGCAGCGCCTCGCCGCCATCGTCGAGCGCTACGCATCTAGCGAAGAGGTCGAAGCGCGCCTGGAAGCCACCGAGCGCCGCAACATCCGTCACTTCGGCTTCGGCATCAAGGGCTTCACGCTGTCGATGATCGAAACCGCAATAGAGATTTCCAAAGGCGAGATCGCCGCCGGCGACATCCAGGAAATCGTGCAACTGGGGCGCGCGATGCTGGATGTGCCGCTGGAGCTGATAGAGGGCGTCGAAGAGGTTCTCGACGAGCTGTCCGAGCGCCATCGCCTGTTTCTTATCACCAAGGGCGACCTGCTCGACCAGCGCAACAAGATCGAGCGCTCGGGGCTCGCCGAGCGCTTCGAGCACATCGAAGTGGTGTCACACAAGGATGCTAGGACCTATCGGACGCTATTCAGTACCCGCAACGCCGTACCGGAGGCAACGATGATGGTCGGTAATTCGCTGCCCTCGGACGTGCTGCCGGTCGTCGAGATCGGCGGACACACCGCCTTCGTGCCCTACCATGTGACCGCGCTCCACGAGCGCCACGATGAAGTTCCGGATCATCCGCGTCTACATCGCCTGGAGCGGGTCACCGAGCTCCCGGCGCTGCTGCGGCGCCTCGGCGTCGGAGCGCAACGAACGAGGTGAAATCTGTCAGAAATGGGGAGAAGCAAGATGACAGACAGCAGACCGACGACAGGGAGACTTTACACTATCGCGACCTTCTGTGCGGCGCTGGCGCTCGCCGGCCCGGCGGCGGCTGAAGATGTACCGCAGAACGACAATCTGAACGCCGTGCTTTGGACCCAGAACTCGCCGGAGTTCAAGGCTACCGCGATTGCCGCCTACGCGCTCGCAATGCTGCGCCTAGATCAGGCACTGGCCGACAAGAGCTGGACCGCGGCCACCGAGCAGGGCGGCGACTTCGCCAATCTGCCGCCGGCGGTGATCGTCGACGTCGACGAGACGGTGCTGGACAATTCCGACTATCAGGCCTGGATGGTGCTCAACAACGAGAGCTTCGATTCCAAAACCTGGAATGCGTTCGTCAAGAGCGAGACATCGCGCGAGGTACCGGGGGCGCTCGACTTCGCCAAATACGCGGACTCGAAGGGTGTTAAGGTGTTCTACGTCTCCAACCGCGTCGCCGACGAAGAAGAGGCGACCCGCAACAACCTGGCCGAGATCGGCTTTCCGATGGGCGGGAATGTCGACACCGTGCTGGTAAAGGGCGAAAAGGACGACTGGGGCTCCCCCAAGGGCACCCGGCGTGCGACGGTAGCCAAGGACTATCGCGTCCTGCTGCTGGTCGGCGACAACTTCAGCGACTTTGTCGACGACTACAAGGGCAACCCGATCGAGCGCCTCGCGGTCATGGACCAGCACAAGGCGCATTGGGGCCACGACTGGATCATGGTGGCGAACCCCACCTATGGGTCCTTCGAGTCGGCGCCCTTCGGCAGCAACTACAAGCTCCCGGAGAGCGAGCGGCGCAAGATGAAGATGGACGCGCTCCGCGCCTGGAAGCCATAGGGCTGGCGGCCTGCCACGGCCGACGCGGCCAATAAAGTAAGTGTCGCTTTAGGGGGCGGGCCTGGACCGGACCCGCCCCTATTCTGCTCCCCCGGGCCTCGTGCCAGGCCCAGGCCAAGGGCCGGCGCCAAAGCCGGCAACAGGGCGATAAGAAACGCTAGGGAGAACGGGTTCGTCATGAAATCGCATGTGCGCGTCGCGGTGATCGGCGGCGGGGTGGTCGGCTGCAGCGTCCTTTATCACCTGACCAAGCTGGGCTGGTCCGACGTCGCGCTGATCGAGCGCTCGGAGCTGACCTCCGGTTCGACCTGGCACGCCGCCGGCGGGTTCCATACCATCAACGCCGATACCAACATGTGCGCCCTCCAGGGCTACACCATCCGCCTCTACAAGGAGCTGGAGGAGCTAAGCGGGCAGTCTTGCGGGCTCCACCACGTCGGCGGCATCACGCTCGCTTCGACCCCCGAGCGCCTCGACTACCTCAAGGCGGCGCGTGCCAAGCATCGCTACATGGGGCTCGACACCGAGATCGTGGGCCCCGACGAAATTCGCAAGCTCTCGCCGATCACCAACACCCAGGGCGTGCTGGGCGGACTATACGATCCGCTCGACGGCCACCTCGACCCCTCCGGCACCACCCATGCCTACGCTAAGGCGGCCCGCGGCAAGGGCGCCGAGATTTACCTGCGCAACAAAGTGCTGGAGCTCAATCCGCGCCCCGACGGCGGCTGGGACGTGGTAACCGAGCAGGGCACCGTCGTCGCCGAGCACGTGGTCAATGCCGCCGGCCTGTGGGCCCGCGAAGTCGGCGAGATGGCCGGCGTCTACCTGCCGCTCCATCCCATGGAGCACCAATACCTGGTGACCGACGACATTCCCGAGGTCTACGGCCACGGCAGCGAGCTGCCGCATGTGATGGACCCCGAGGGCGAAAGCTATCTGCGCCAGGAAGGGCGCGGCCTGGTGATCGGATTCTACGAGCAGGATTGCACGCCTTGGGCTGTCGATGGCACGCCCTGGGACTTCGGTCACGAGCTGCTGCCCGACAACCTGGATCGCATCGGCCATTCGCTGGAGATCGCCTATAACCGCTATCCGGTGCTGGAGACGGCGGGTGTCAAGCGCATCATCAACGGCCCCTTCACCTTTGCGCCCGACGGCAACCCGCTGGTGGGACCGGTCCAAGGCCTCAGGAACTTCTGGTCCTGCTGCGGGGTCATGGCCGGTTTCAGCCAGGGCGGCGGCGTCGGCCTCTCGCTCGCCGAGTGGATGATAGAGGACGAGCCCTCGCGCGACATCTTCGCCATGGACGTGGCGCGCTTCGGCGACTTCACCACGCGGCCCTACACCCGCGCCAAGGTGCGCGAGAACTACCAGCGCCGCTTCGCCATCTCCTATCCCAACGAGGAGCTGCCCGCCGCGCGCCCGCACCACACCACGCCTGCCTACACGATCTGGGACAACCACCGCGCGGTTTTCGGCGTCGGCTACGGCATGGAGCACGCAAACTACTTCGCGTCCGAGGGCGAGGAGCGCTTCGAAACGCCCTCGTTCCGCCGCTCCAACGCCTTCCCGACGGTGGCGGCCGAATGCAACGCGGTGCGAAGCGCGGTCGGCATCAACGAGATCCATAACTTCGGCAAGTACGAGGTGACGGGTCCGGACGCCGAATCCTGGCTCAACCGCATCTTCGCCAACCGCATGCCGCGCGAAGGACGGATCACCTTGACCCCGATGCTGAGCCCCAAGGGGCGGCTTATCGGCGACTTCACAGTGGCGCGCCTCGGCGCCGAGCGCTTCCAGCTAGTGGCCTCCTACTCCGCCCAGTCCTATCACCTGCGCTGGTTCGAGACCCATCTGCCGAAGCGCGGCGTTACGCTCCGCAATCTCTCGCGCGAGCGGCTCGGCTTCCAGATCGCGGGACCCAAGGCACGCGAGCTGCTGCAACGCGTCACCCGCGCCGAGGTTTCGAGCGCGGCCTTCCCCTTCCTGACGGTGCAGCAGATTCATGTCGGCACGGCGGCCGCGATCGTCAATCGCGTGACCTACACCGGCGACCTCGGCTACGAGATCTACGTGCCGGCGCATCTCCAGGTCGCGCTCTACAAGGCGCTCTCCGAAGCCGGCCGGGACCTGGGCCTCAAGCCGTTCGGCATGCGCGCCATGATGTCGTTGCGTCTCGAAAAATCCTTCGGCTCCTGGCTGCGCGAGTTCAAGCCCGACTACACCGCCGCGGAGACCGGCCTCGACCGCTTCATCTCGTGGAAGAAGAACGACTTCATCGGCCGCGATGCCGCCGCTGCCGAGCGCGACAACCCACCCAAACGGAAGCTGGTGACCCTGGTCGTGGAGGCCGGCGACGCCGATGTCTTCGCCGACGAGCCCATCTGGCGCAACGGCGAGGTGGTCGGCTTCGTGACCTCGGGCGGCTTCGCGCACCACGTCGAGAAGTCGGTGGCGCTCGGCTTCGTGCCGAGCGAGACGAACGCGGACGGCGCCCAGTTCGAGATCGAGATCCTCGGCGAGCTGCGCAAGGCGACGCTGGTCACCCAACCGCTGTTCGATCCCGAAGGGACGAGGATGAAAGGCTGAGTCGGTTCGTTACTTCAGCAGCGCACGCAGGTTCTGCGCCGGGTCGGCGAGCGCCGCCGTTTCAACGGTCTTGCGGCGCTGCATCAGGCGCTTGGCGACCTGAATGTCGCTTGCGGCGTTGACCGCCACCGCCGCAGAGATTGTGCCATCGGCGAGCCAGAACAGGCTGAAGCGGCCCTCCTCGATCCGGCCGCGCAGAACCGACTCCCTCGCCGGATCGGGCAGGCCAAGCATCTGTATGTTGGTCTTGTACTGGTCGGACCAGAACCAGGGGATTTCCTCGTAGCGCACCTCCAGACCGAGCAAGGCCTTCGCGGTCGCGACCGGCTGGTGCTGGGCGTTGCCCCAGGATTCCAGCCGCCTCCGCCTTCCGTCGAGCGCCGGATGGGCGAAGACTGCGACGTCGCCGCAAGCGAAGGTCGCCGAGTCGGCGGTCCGGCCCTCGGCGTCGGTCAGGATTCCGCCGTCACACTCCAGGCCCGCCGCGCGCGCCAGCTGGTCGTTGGCGACAAGCCCGATACCGTAGACCAGACAATCGACGGCCAGGACTTCGCCGCTCGTCAGCGTCAAGGCGAGGCCATCGCCTTCCGCTACAATTTCGCCGATGCTTTCGCCGAGCCGGAGCGCCACGCCGTTGGCGCGATGAAGCGCCTCCAGGTAGCGCGAGAGCAGCGGCGGCGCGACCCGGGCACAAAGGCGATCGGCCACTTCGAAGACAGTCACCTCTAGGCCGCGCCGGCGCGCGGTCGCGGCGACCTCCAGACCGATCCATCCGCCGCCGAGGACCGCCAGACGCTTGCCATCCGACAGCTCGGCGCGAATCGCCAGGGAATCTTCGAGCGAGCGCAGGCCGAAGACTCCGGTGAAGTCGATCCCCGGAATCGCCGGCTTGCGCGCGGCGCCACCGGTCGCCAAGACCAGCCGGTCGTAGCGCAACCGCTCGCCAGACGCGAGCGCGAGGCTCCGCGCATCGCGATCGATGGCGAGCGCCCGGGTTCCAGGCCGAAAATCCAGTTCGAGCCTGGCAAAGGCTTCAGGCTTGATCAGGAGCACGCTGTCCGGTGCTGCCGCGCCTGCCAGCACCGCCTTGGAGAGCGGTGGGCGCTCGTAGGGTGGGTGAGGCTCCTCGCCGATCAGGACGATCTCGCCACCGAAGCGCTCGCCGCGCAGGGCCCGCGCGACGTTCAGGCCGGCCTGGCCGGCGCCCACGACGACGACGCGCCGAATCTCACCTGCAGCGACCATCCGGCGCGCCGACCCTCGCTAGAAACTCCGCACCAAGCCCCTTGGGGCAGCGAATGGTGGGCGAGCGCGCAAGCGGCCGTCAAGCGTGGGGCCGATGCGGGCGCGCTTCGCCGGCCGGAGGCGGTCAGCAGACGAGCGCAGACTTCGAGGTCAGCGAGCGGATCGCGTCCAACATGGCCTCGCGTCCCACCGGCTTGGCGAGAATCACGTCGGCACCCGCCTTCTTGGCGAGCTGCAAGGGCTTCATGTTCTTCGCGAGACCGCCGCCGGATATGGCGATAACCCACCTGGCCAGCTTGCGTTTGCGTATCTCGAAGATGGTTTCCATGCCCTCCTTTTTAGGCATCAGAATATCGCAGATCACCAGGTCGAAGGGCTCGGACTCGAGCGCCGCGATCCCTTCCTCGCCGTCCAACGCGACGACGACTTCGTATCCGGCGCTGCCGAGCAGGCCCGCGAAATGCTCGCGAACCAGTGCTTCGTCATCGATGAAAAGTATGCGCACCCTCGACCCTCCTCAGCTTCGGCCGCCGCGGCAGGCCCTTTGTCCGGGCTCTCTTGTCCGGCGCGGTTCGCTCGCTATTGCAGGAATCGATGCCCCTCGGAATGCTCGAAAATGGAGCGAACGCCTTCGGCAACCTGCAGGATACCGAGCGCAGGTTAACCGAACGCTATGACCTTGCCCGCTGGCCCTGCATTCCGCGCAGGGCAAAAACCGGTCGGTGGGCGAAGATGCGCAAGGTTCAGTCCCGCTCGCCGGCGCTGCGGCGCGCGCTTCCCCCGGTCGCGAGGTCGAGCGCGAGCGCTAGCGCTAGCGCGCCAGCGCCGATCGCGAAGAGCAGGCGATGGCTGCCGCTCGCCTCGAAGAGATAAGAG
>JBOHKJ010000121.1:0-8494 GCA_050728975.1 Kiloniellales bacterium
CACCCCGGTCGTCCTGATCGTGCTCGACGGCTGGGGGTTCCGTCCCGGCCAGGAGGGCAACGCGATCGAGTTGGGCGACACGCCCACCTGGCATCGCCTGTGGGCGCGCGCCCCGCGGACGCTGCTCGAAGCGTCCGGCCTGCCCGTCGGACTCCCCGAAGGACAGATCGGTAATAGCGAGGTCGGCCACCTGAACCTCGGCGCGGGACGCGTGGTGGCACAGGACATCGTGCGGGTCTCGCAGGCGATCGCCTCGGGCGAGCTCTTCCGCCTGCCGCCGCTCGTTGAGCTGTGCGCCTCCGTCAAGCGCTCGGGCGGCACGCTGCATCTCCTCGGCCTGATCGGGAGCGGCGGCGTGCACGCGCTCGACCGGCACCTGCTCGCCGCCGTCGAGCTGGGGCACCGCGCGGGCGTGCCGGTGACGATCCACGCCTGGCTCGACGGCCGCGACACCCCGCCCCAGTCGGCGCTTGCCTTCATGGAGGACCTGTTGCAGGTCATGGCGCGGTCCGGGACGCCGGCCGCCGTCTCCACCGTGGGGGGGCGCTATTACGCGCTGGACCGCGACCAGCGCTGGGACCGGACCAAGGTCGCCTACGATGCGATGGTTGGCGGCGTGGGACAGCCGGCGCCGGATCCGCTGGCGGCCATCCGGCAGGCCTACGAGGCCGGCGAGACGGACGAATTCGTCACGCCCCGCGTCATCGCGGGCGCCCCATGCATCCGGACCGGGGACGGCGTCTTCTGCTTCAATTTCCGCGCCGACCGGATGCGCCAGATCGTCCGGGCGCTGGCGATCGAGGGCTTCGACGCGTTCGACGTCTCCGACCGGCCCCGGGTCGCGCTCGTCACGATGACCCAGTACGACGAGACCTTCCCGCTCCCGATGGCGTTCGCTCCGGAGGTGCTCTCCAAGATCGTCGCCGCCGTGCTGGCGGAGCACGGCAAGACCATGTTCCGCACCGCCGAGACGGAGAAGTACGCCCACGTGACGTACTTTTTCAACGGCGGCTTCGAGGTGCCCTACCCGGGAGAGGAGCGGCTCCTGGTCCCGTCGCCCAAGGTGGCGACCTACGACCTCCTGCCCGGCATGAGCGCCCCCGGCGTGACGGACGCCCTGTGCAAGGCGATCGAGGCGGGCCACCACGACTTCATTCTCTGCAACTACGCGAACGGGGACATGGTGGGTCACTCCGGGGTATTGAGTGCGGCGATCCAGGCGGTCGAGGCGGTCGACCGGTGTCTCGCGCGGGTGCTGGCAAGCGCCGAGCGGCGCGGGGCCACCCTGCTGATCACCGCCGACCACGGCAACTGCGAGCTCATGATCGACCCGACGACCGGCGGCCCCCATACGGCGCACACCACCAACCCGGTGCCGCTGATCTGGGTCGCGAAGCACCACGCCGGCCGCCGGCTGCGCGACGGCCTCGCCGACATCGGTAAAGCCTTCGTGAGCGGCGATCGCGGCCTCGAGCCAGGCGAGTTGCTGCTGCGAGACCGGAACCAGGACCCAGGCGCCGCCGGCCATCACCGCCACCAGCAGCAGCGCCGCCGCCACCGCGGCCAGACGCCTGCCGATGCGATGCCTGCCGATGCGGCGCTTACCGATGCGGCGCTTACCGATGCGACGCTTACCGATGCGACTCTGGCCGCTGCGACGACGGGCGGCGCGCGAAGCGTCGCTGTGCGGCCGCTGCGCTGCTTGGCCTGCCCGCAGCGCGGCAAGGGCCGGCGCTCGCTCCTCCGCGCTTGCCTCCTGCAGCTTGGCCTTCATCGCGGCGAGCAGCGCCACCTGGCGTGCGGCCTCGCCGTCGCGCGCGATTGCCGCCGCCACCTTGGCAGCTTCCGCCGCGCCGAGTGTGCCGTCGACGTAGGCGTTGAGCTTCTCCCAGCTCGGGCGCTGTGCGTCGCCGCGCGTCACGATTCCGCCCTCCTCTTGGCCTTCAGCGGCAGGACATTGCTCTCCGCGACCGCGGCGATCAGCGCCGCGCGGGCCCGGCTGATCCGGCTCATGACCGTCCCGATGGGAACCTTGAGAATGCCGGCCGCCTCGGCGTAGCTGAAACCGGCGATGTCGATCAAGCCGATAATCTCCCGCTCGGCAACCCGCAGCTGGCGTACCGCCAGCTTGACGGTGAGGTCGTTGACCAGCGCTTCCGCATCGCGCCAGGCGTCGGGCGCTTGCGCCGCGGCGCGCTCGCCGTTGCATTCGTCGAGCTGCGAGTGCCGCCCTTGGCGCCTCAAGTGATCGATGAAGGCGTTGCGGAGGATGGTGAACAGCCAGCTACGGAAGGCGCGCGGCTGGTCCGGCACCTTGCGCGCCGCAATCGCCCGCAGCGCGGTCTCCTGGACCAAGTCCTCGGACAGCGCGAGGTCGCCGGTCAACGCCTGGGCGTAGCCGAACAAGGGCCCCAACGCAGCCTCCATCTCGCGGTTGCGATCGAGCGCCTGCATTCAATCCTTGCCGCCGCTTTCGGCCCAGGGGTCGTAGCTGCCGAAGTTCCACAAATGCCCCTCGGGATCGCGGCAGCTGTAGAGCCGGCCGCCGTAGTCCTGGTCGGCCGGCGCGGCGACGATCGTCGCTCCCGCCGCCTTGGCGCGCGCGTGGTGGGCGTCGGGATCGGCGACGATGACATAGGGGCATTGGGTCTCGGCGCCGGCGATCTCGTCGGGCTGCTTCATCAGCCGCCCGAACTCGTTGTCGCGCGCCGAGCCCAGCATCACCATGCCGCTGCCGAAGGTCAGTTGCGCATGGGCGATGCCGCCCTGCTCGTCCGGCACCGCCAGCTGCTTCTCGAACCCGAAGGCCTTGCACAGCCAGTCGATCGCCGCCGGCGCATCGCGATAGCGCAGACAGGGAACGATCGTCGGCGCGCTGCGGGTCTTGGCCTGCATCCTTTGCTAGGGCTCGCTCTCCCAGGCCTTGGCGGCGAAGACTTCGCGCACCAGCGGCTCGAAGTGCTCCAAAGGCCGGCTCTTGTAGTCCGGATCGAAGGAGGTCTGGTCCCAGCGCTCGCAGAAGCGCAGGCACGCGCCGTACCAGCGGTGATAGCTGTACTTGCTGCGCGCGAAGCGGTCGATGCCGACATGGTGCCCGTAGTAGGCGAGCTGGAACACGCCGTGCTTCTCCACCACCCAGACGATCTCCGGCCTGACGTAGGGCTTCAGGATCGCCGCCGCGAAGGCGCCGTGGCTATAGGGCGCCAGCCCGTCGCCGATGTCGTGCAGCAGGGCAGCGACGATCGTCTCCTTGTCGGCGCCGTCGGCCTCGGCGCGGGTCGCGGTCTGCAGCGAGTGCTCGAGGCGCGTCACCAGGTAGCCGTCGAGCGAGCCGTCGAGCTCCTTCAGCGTCGTCAGGATGCGGTCGGGCAGCTTGGCGGTGTAGGCCTGCTCGTACTCGCGCAGCAGCGCGTAGTCCTCTGCGGTTCCGTCCGCCATCGCCCTGAACTTGACTTGCGCCATAGCTATTCCGCCGCGCGCGGCGCGCGGGCCGCGGCTGCCTGAAAGCGCCGCCGCAGCACCAGATAGTGACTGCGCGGGCCATCACGGTCGATGTAGCAGCCCATCAGGTGGCGCATTCCCTCGCCCGGATCGTAGCCGGTGCGGCCGTGCAGCACGCGGTTGTTGTCGAACATCATCAGCTCGCCCGGCTGCAGGCGGAAGCGCAGCTCGTAACGGCGGTCGACCAGCAGCTCGGCGAGACGCTTGCGCGCGCGCTGATAGGCCCGCGTGTCGCTCTCGCTCAGCAGCGGCACGAAATCGAGCTTGGGGCTGTAGGTGAGACCCGTCAGCCGGCCCAGCGAGTCGACCCGCAGCACCGGCCGGTCGGAGACGAACTCGGCGGCGTCCTTGTCGATCCAGTGGAAGCGCACCGGCACGCTGCCGAGCAGCGCGTAGCCCTCCCGCTCCTCTTCCCTCAGCGCTTCGCAGACCGCAAGGCTGTCGACCAGGGTCGAGAGCCCGCCGGTCGTCTCGTTGACGAGACAGTGCAGCAGCTGGATCCCCGGCACCGGCTCGCGATAGGGATTGTCGGTGTGGGGGCCGAGCGCGATCGCCCGATAGGCGAGATCGTTGGAGAGCGGCCGCGCAGTGACCTCGAAGAGACGGCCGAAATTGGTGTCGCGGATGTAGCCGAAGCGCGCCGCGATCTCTTCGATCGAGGTCTTCCCGGTCGGCGTGCCGCGCAGCACCGCGAAGCCATAGGTGAGGTAGGCCTCGAGACAGGCGAAGAAGGCGCGCTCGTCCGCCAGGCCCGCCCAGTCGAAATAGGGCAGCGGCTGCAGCCCGGCGTTCCAGGGCTTTTCCGCCGGCAGGCCGTCGTCCGACTCCAGCTCGGCGAGCAGCCAGGCGAGCGGAAAGCGCCCGGCGTAGCCGTCGGAGAAGGCCAGCCACAGCGCCGGCTCGCTCCCATGGCACTCCTCCCGCACCTCGACGAGCGCGAGGTCGTCGGGCAGCAGATGCGGATTGAACAGGCGCTGGGTGGTGGTGGGGTCGCGCGAGGCCTCGTCCACCGCCCGCTCGCGCAGCCACAGCGCCGGAATCTCCCGCCGCCCGCCGTGCAACTCGGCGGTGAGCTTCAGCCCCTCGATCGCGATCCGCGCGCTACTCATAGCCATACCTCGTCAGGATTCGGCCCCCCAAGAATCGGCCCCCGAAAAATAGTCGGCCGGAAAGCGGTTGCGCCACTCTATCCGATGCGCCGGGCCTTTCGCCAGCCGCTGCCCCAACCGGCACGCCGCCGCCCGCTATGCCTGCCGAGCTCCCGTTTTCCCGCTGCGAATCGGCGATTCCGTGCCTTTTAAAGCAGCGCTGCGCTTCCTATATATGGTAGGCTTCCGATACTGCCGCTCCAGCGGCGCTAAAGCACGCTCTCCCCTGCCGTGCGGGCCACTTTGGCCCCCTGGGTACCGGGTTCCGATGCCGGGGAACCCGGCGCGGGGCGGGAGCGAGCGAGGTTGCCCGCCATAGCCTTGAGCTTTCCCAACGAGAGCCGGAGCTACGATGCGACCCGCGGCTGTGTGCGCTTCTGGGGCCACGATTCGGCGCTGGAGATCTCTTTCTTCGTCCACGCCAGCGCGCTCTGCAAGCTGCGCCCCCAGACTGTGGACAGCGGGGCCGACGACGGCGAGGCGGCTTTCCTCGCGGCCTTCGACGAGGCGCGGGCGCGGATCCTGGAGGTGGCGATCAAGGCCTACAAGCGCCGCCCGGACTATGCCTTCGTGCTGCTGGCTTCGGATTTCTGAATCGGCGACCCGAGAAAGGACTTCATGAGCGACGATCCGGTAGAGCTCGATCAGCACCGCGGCATGGCGGCGCAGAAGTCGACCGAGATGCGGCGCCGCCTCCACGAGGTGCAGGCCGATCAGGCGGCGCTGCGCCTGCGCCAGGAGGAGCTGGAGCGCTATCTGCTGGTCCAGCCCGCCACCAACTGGTACGAGGTCGCGGCCAAGGTCCAGTACCTGCTGCAGCTTTTCGCCACCACCGCCGAGGCCCGCGACCAGCGCCGCCAGAAGCTGATCGCCGGCACGCTCGCCGATCTCACCCGCCTCACCGGCCGCGACAAGGCCGGATTCGACAAGGAAGGACGATGACCGACACGCACGACAGCCGCACGCAGAGTAGCCACAGCCGCGACGCTTACGCCCGCGACAATCGTTCCGAGCGCGACCGCTCCGCGCGCTACGATTCCGCGCTCGACGAGCTGGTCGAGGAGCCGCCGGTCCCGACCGCCAAGGAGCGGAGCTGCCTCCGCTGCTCGACGCCCTTCCTCAGCGCCTGGGCCGGCGAGCGGGTCTGCCCGCGCTGCAAGTCGACCGCCGCCTGGCGCGCCGGCACCCCGGTCGGCACCCACCCCTCCAGCAAGCGCTAGCCGGCCTTCTTCGCGCCCTTCAGCCTGCCCGCTTCAGCTTGCTGCCGAAGTGCTTTCTCAGCTTCTTCACCTTAGGCATTGCGATCGCGGCGATATAGGGCTGTGACGGATTGCGCGCGGCGTAGCGCTGGTGATAATCCTCGGCGGGGTGGAAGGCGCCGAGCGGCTCGAGCGTGGTGACGATCCGGCCGCGGAACGCGCCCGCCTTTTCGAGCTGCGCGATATAGGCCTCGGCCACCCGCTTCTGCGCTTCGCTGCCAGTGAAGATCGCCGAGCGGTACTGGGTCCCGAGGTCGGCGCCCTGGCCGTTGAGCTGGGTCGGGTCGTGGGCGATCGAGAAGAACAGCTTCAGGATCTGCCCGTAGGAGAGCCGCTTCGGGTCGTAGCGGATCTCGATCGCCTCCGCGTGGCCGGTGGTGCCGCTGCAGACCGAGCGATAGTCCGCGGTCTCCGCCGCTCCGCCGCTGTAGCCCGAGCGCACGCCCAGCACGCCGTCGAGCTCGACATAAACCGCCTCGGTGCACCAGAAGCAGCCGCCGGCGATCGTCGCCACCGCTTCCGTCTCGCCCGCGGCCAGGCTCTCGGCGGGCGTCAGGTCCTGCTCCGGGTCCGGGAAGTCGCCGGGGTCGATCTTGAGCGGGCCGGTCAGCGTTTCGAACATCCTTCTCTCTCCTGGATAAGGTGAGGGCACTTTAGCGCGCGTGGTCCCGGTAGCCCCAGCGCGGGTTCTGGCGCTTCGCCGCGCTGCCGCGCGCCATGTTGCGCATAGGGTCGCCCGGGGCGGCGGCGTTGGCGCAGCCTTCCAGCGCCGCAACGCCGAGCAGCACCGGCAGGCCGGGCAGCAGCGCGGCCATCAGGCCCGTGACCACGCGCCGCCGGCCCTCTTCGACCGTCGCACCGCCTGCCGGGCCCCGATCGTGGAATGTCCTTTCGCGCCTCTCGCTCATGAAGAACCTCTCCCGTGGAAAAGCAACGCGCTTTCGAGCCCCGCCGATATGGCCCCGCCGATATGGCGCCGCCATTGCGCGCCGTCGAGGGAGCCGGCGATCACGTTGCGGCGAGCGCGTGGCGGAGATCGCCATCCGGGCCCGCGAATTTTGGCAATCCCCGCGTATTTTTCCAGGGCGAGACTCCTTCCGGATCAATGACTTGATCGCCATTTATGGCAATTAGCCAAGCCCTCCCCACTAGCGTGCCGTCGTCGCCTTGCGCCGCCCGGGCTTCGGCCGCGCCCGCTCGACGCGGCACCGCCAGTCTATCAGGGCAAGCGCCCGATGCAAAGTGCAATCCGGTATTGCTACCGCCTGTGGCGGCCTGCCGGCCCGGCCGCTAGACTGCCGCCTCATGGCCGGCGACAAAGCGATCCCGACCCCGCTCTCTCCCCGGGAGGTGAAGCGCCGCATCCATGGGCGCGACGAGGTGGCGCTGCTGGATCTCCGCGAGGCCGGCCAATACGGCGAGGGCCATCCCTTCCTCGCCGTTCCCCTGCCCTACAGCCGGCTCGAGCTTCTTGCGCCAAAGCTCCTGCCGCGCCGTTCCACGCCGCTGATCCTCTTGGACCAAAATGATGGTGTCGCGGAAAGGGCCGCCCGCCGCCTCGCCGCGCTCGGCTACTCGGATATCTCGAAGCTCGACGGCGGCGCGCCTGCCTGGGCGGCCGCCGGCTACACCCTCTTCAAGGGCGTGAACCTGCCGAGCAAGACGCTGGGCGAGCTGGTCGAGCGCGAGCTGCACGTCCCCTCGCTCACGGTGGAACAGCTCGCCGCCATGAAGGCCGAACACAGGCCGCTCCTCCAGCTCGACGGCCGGCCGCTCGAAGAGTATCGCCGCTTCACAGTGCCGGGCGCCCTCTGCTGCCCCAACGCCGAGCTGGCCCACCGCCTGCCGGCCTTCGGCGCCGGGCCGGAGACGCCGGTGGTGGTCTCCTGCGCGGGCAGGACGCGCAGCATCGTCGGCGCGGCGAGCCTCATCGCCGCCGGCTTTTCCAACCCGGTCTATGCGCTGGAGAACGGCACCCAGGGCTGGGCGCTCGCCGGCTGGGAGCTGGAGCGCGGCGCCGACCGGCTCTATCCGCGCGAGCTTTCGCCCGGCATGCTGGCGGCCTCGCGCGCCCGCGGCAGCGCGATGCTCGAGAAGTACCGCATCCCGACCGTCGATGCGGCGACGCTCGCGGACTGGCGCCGCGACGAGACGCGCACGCTCTATCTGCTCGACGTGCGCACCCCGGAGGAATTCGCCGCCGGGCACTTTTCGGGTGCCGTGAGCGCGCCGGGCGGCCAGCTCGTTCAGGCGACCGACCTCTGGGTGGCGGTGAGGAACGCGCGCGTGCTGCTGCTCGACGACACGGGGCTGCGCGCCGCGCTCGCCGCGCGCTGGCTGCGGGCGATGGGACATGAGGCTCACGTCTTCGATCCCGAGGCGCGCCGCGAGGACTGGCGCCCGCGCGACGAGAGCGAGAGAGACGAGCGTGGCTCCGCGCTGCCGCTGCTGGAGGCGCGCTCCGCGCCCGACCTCCGGCGCGAGATCGAGAGCGGCGCGATGAGGCTGCTCGATCTCAGGCCCTCCATGACCGCGCGCCGGGGGATGCTGGCCGGTGCGCGCTGGTCGATCCGCCCGCGCCTCGTC
>JBOHKJ010000122.1:0-1691 GCA_050728975.1 Kiloniellales bacterium
GCATGTCTATACAACTTGCCCGATGCCGATTTTCCTTTCGCGACAAGGAGATAACCCCCGGAATCATGCCTCGGCGAATATCGGCAGCGAACAAGGCCATTTTCCGAACCTTCCATTTCTCCGGGCCCCAATCGGCCGGCAGGCGTGACCCGCTCCGAAGAGCGGTCCGCCTCGACGCCTGAGCCACGTCTGGCCTGGCGCTCGGTAGCGGCAGGCTACCAGGGCAAATGCCCACGTGTCAAGGGAGATGTGGCAATAGTACCAAGGCGCGTCATGGAAGCGAGCCCGGCGCTTTCCTTTAGCGAGTGGGCTCCTTCACCTTTCTTATTGAAGAATTTATATATAACCTTTAATATACTTCAACAGTCGGAACCCTTGTGAAAGGTTTTTCGTGAAACGGGATGAGCTGGCCCCTGCCGTCCGGGAACGGCTCAAGCGGCTGCCTGCGCCCTACGACTCCCACTACGGCGTGCTGCCCCTGCCGCCGCCGGAAGACGGCATTCCGCTGACTGCCGTTGCGCCGCGCCTGCGCGCCGCAGACAGCGCTCTCGTGCGCATCGACACGCTCGCGGCCGAGCTCGAGGATCCTTACCTCGTCAGCCGTATCCTACCGCGACGGGAAGCTGTCAGCAGCTCGTCCATCGAAGGGACGAACAGTACCCTCGACGAGCTTCTATCGATCGAGGAATCGGGCGACGAGAGATCGACCGACGCCGCCAGGCAAGTACGCGACTATGCGCTGGCGCTGGATGAATTCATGCCGCGTGCGCGCGCGGAGACGCACGCGATATTCACGACCGAGCTGATCGAGAGCCTGCACCGCACCGTTATGGCCGGTGACAGCGAATATAAGGACGTTCCCGGCGAATTGCGGACAGATGTCGTCTGGATCGGCGGCCGCGGGCATATCGCCTACTCGACCTACAATCCGGCGCCGCCCGAAGACATTGCGGCCTGTCTGGAGGAAACGACGGCCTACATGCGCTGCGAGGGCTTGCAAGCGGCAAGTCAACATCCGATCGTTCGCATGGCCATAGCCCACGCGCACTTCGAAGCGGTCCATCCGTTCCGCGACGGCAACGGCCGCGTCGGCCGCCTGCTGTTGCCGTTGACGATGGCGGCGGAAGGGCGGACGCCGCTCTATCTCTCGTCTTACATCGAGGAGCACAAGACTGCATACTACGCTTCGCTGAAAGCCGCGCAGCAAAAGCTCCAATGGCAGGAAGCCGCCGGCTTCCTCGCCGACGCGATTGTCGGAACGGCGGACGAGCTTCTGGCGACGCGCGAGGCGCTGTCTGCGCTCGGCGACCTCTGGCGCGAGCGCCGGAAATTCCGGCGAGGCTCTGCCGCGCTGAAAGCGCTGGATGTGCTGCCGCACTACCCGGTGCTGACGATCAAACGTCTTGCCGGCATTCTGGAAGTCAGCGTTCCGGCGGCAACGCAGGCAGTCGAACGGCTGATGGAAGCAGGTCTTCTGGTGGAGCGCACGGGCTATACCCGAAACCGGGTGTTCGCGGCCCCTGAAGCCCTATCGATCATAAACCGTCCATTTGGCGAGACGCCGATTCTCCCCGCAAGCTAGCTCGGATACAGGATCGACGTGTCCAGGCGGACAATCCGCACCGTCACCAGCACGCGATGAAGAGCCCGGCGATGCCGGCACCGACGATCGTGGCCTTCAAGAGCCTTCT
>JBOHKJ010000123.1:0-1746 GCA_050728975.1 Kiloniellales bacterium
CGGCCGAGCAGCGCGACCCGCGCGCCGGCCAAGGGGTCGGCGAGCCCCGCGGTGCCGTCGAACAGCAGCGCCGCGCGCGGATCGGCGGCGAGATTGCGGCTGTGGTCGGCCAGGTCCGACAGCAGCAGTATCGGCGTCGCGGCGGGATCGCAGGCCACCACCACCAGCGAGACGTAGGGATGGCCGGAGCCATCGCGGGCCAGCAGCGTGGAAAGCGATGCGCTCTGGGCGTGGCGGACCAGCGCGCGCACCCGCGCCGGCACGTTGCGCCGCTCGCTCTCCGGCCTCTCGTCGCGCGCTTCGGACATGGCAGCGAGCTTCGGATCGCCGGCCGGCAGCGTCAAGCCGGCGCCATCGGGCTGGCGGAAGCCCCTCGACCGGCCCGGGGCGCCCGGAGCCGGTCCGGAGGCGAATCGCAAGACCTGCCACGATCTTGCCACGGAGTTCGGCCAAAGCTGCCCCGCGGCCGCCTTTAAGGCCGGGCGGGGGCAATCGTGCTATCGTGGCGCCGGGATTCGGCCGCACTGCGGGCTGCCCGGCGACCGCCGGAAGAGGAGGAGTGGAGCGGCGATGCAGAACACCATTGCGCTGGTCGACGACGACCGCAACATCCTGACCTCGGTCTCGATCGCGCTCGAGGCCGAAGGCTTCAAGGTGCGCACCTATACCGACGGCGCCGAGGCGTTGCGGGGCCTCACCAGCCAGCCGGTCGACCTGGCGATCCTCGACATCAAGATGCCGCGCATGGACGGCATGGAGCTGTTGAACCGGCTGCGCCAGGGCTCCGACCTGCCGGTCATCTTCCTCACCTCGAAGGACGACGAGATCGACGAGGTGCTGGGCCTGCGGATGGGCGCCGACGACTACATCACCAAGCCCTTTTCCCAGCGCCTGCTGCTGGAGCGCATCCGCGCGCTGCTGCGCCGCAATCAGGGCGGACGCGACGCACCGCCGGCCGAAGGCGCCGAGAAGCCGCTGACGCGCGGCGAGCTGGTGCTGGACCCGGCGCGCCACCTCTGCACGTGGAAAGGACAGCCGGTCAATCTGACGGTGACCGAGTTCCTGATACTGAAGGCGCTCTCCCAGCGCCCCGGTCACGTCAAGAACCGAGATCAACTGATGGATGCCGCCTACGGCGAATCGATCTACGTCGACGATCGCACCATCGACAGCCACATCAAGCGGCTGCGCAAGAAATTCAAGGAAGTCGACGACGACTTCGCGCAGATCGAGACGCTCTATGGCGTCGGCTACCGCTATCGCGAGCGCTAGCCGCTGGATGAGGACGTCGCGAAGGCCGAAGGAGCGCGAAGGGCGGGAATGAGCGCCGAAAGCCGAAGCGAGCGGCCGCCGCGACTGCGCAGCGCCGAGCCGTGGGACGACGAGGACGAGAGCAGCGACGGCAAGGCCCGGCACCGCGCCGAGGAGGCTGTGCGCGAGCCGCGCGAGCGAGCCCGCAAAAGCGAAGACGAGTCGGTGGCGCGGCCGCGGCGACCGGCCTGGCTGTCGCCGCTGACGCTGCGCATTCTGGCGATCAACGTGCTGGTGCTGGCGATTCCAGTGCTCGGCCTGCTCCATCTCGGCCAATACCGCCAGAGCCTGATCGCCGCGGAGCTCGACGCCCTGATCCTTCAGGGGCGCACCTTTACCCTGCCGCTCGCCAACTCCGCGGTCGCGGTCAGCGTCAGCGGCGAGGAGTCGCTGGAAGCCGAGCCGACGCGCCAGTTGATGCGGGTGCTGCTGACC
>JBOHKJ010000124.1:0-5766 GCA_050728975.1 Kiloniellales bacterium
GAGGTTTTCGAGCTCTTCCCGGCCCTCGCCGAGCGGCGCAGGCAGCGCGCCGACACCATGTCCGGCGGTGAACAGCAGATGCTGGCGATCGGCCGCGCGCTGATGGCCGAGCCTCGCCTGTTGATGATTGACGAGCTCTCGCTCGGTCTGATGCCGAAGATGGTCGATCTCTGCTATCGGGCCGTGGCGGCGCTCAAGGCGCGCGGCATCACCATCCTGCTGGTCGAGCAGTCGACCACCCGCGCGCTCGGCGTGGCCGACCGGGTCTACGTCCTCGAGTCTGGGCGGCTGGTCTGGCAGGGCGCGGCGGCCGACGCCCGCGCGGACCCGCGGATGATCGACGCCTATCTGGGCCTGGTCCGAGAAGACACGCCCGCCTAGAGCTTCTTCTCCATCTCGCTCGCTCCCCTTCGTGCGTCCCGCATGGTGTTTTCCGCTATGGATTCTGCGCTTCGGAGAGCAGCTCCCTCATGGCTCGAACCGCTGCCGGATATCCCTCGGCGCCCAAGCCGGCGATGACCGCCGTGGCAACGAGCGAGACCAGCGAGCGATGGTAGAGCGGCTCGCGCTTGTGGATGTTCGAGAGGTGGAGCTCGATAATGGGCCGGGTGAACATCTTCAGGGCGTCAAGCAGAGTAAGCGACGTGAACGAGAAAGCCGCGGGATTGATCACGATGCCGTCGGCCGAGTCGATGGCCTCGTGCACCCATTCGATGAGTTGCGCCTCGCTATTCGTCTGGCGGAATGCGATCGGCAGTGCGCGATCCACAGCCCGACACATCGCTTCGATCTGGGCAAGCGTCGTGGTGCCGTAAATCTGCGGCTCGCGGGTGCCGAGTCGATTGAGGTTCGGGCCATTGAGGATGTAGATCGGCCGATTCATAGGCGCAGCCCTTTGTTTGCGTCGCTTTCCTTCGGGGGCGGTCTCGTCAACCCTGGTAGCCCACGAGCCGTGGCAGCCAAAGGACGATCTCCGGCACGAAGGTGATGAGCGCCAATGCGGCGATCATCGCGACCAGGAACGGCAGCACGTCGCGGACAATGTCCCTCAGTGGCGATCCGGAGATGTTAGTCATGATGAAGAGCAGCAGGCCGTATGGCGGCGTGATCAGACCGAGCATGATGTTGACGACCACGACGACCCCGAAATGCACCATGTCGATACCGAGGGCCTGTGCAGTCGGTATGAAGACCGGAACGATGACGAGGAGGATCGCGGTTCCTTCGAGCACGCATCCGAGCAGGAGTAGAATAACGTTGACCAGGATGAGGAACCCAATGGGCGAGAGGTCCCAACCGCCGAGCACGATCCGGAGGCTGTCGGGGATATTCTCAATGGTCACGACGTAGTTGAAGACCAAGGCACCGGCGATCAGCATGCCGATCGAGGCGGTTGAGCGCGCGCTCGCGAGCAGCGACTCGTAGGTCTGGCGCGCGCTGATACTGCAGTAGAGGATCACCGAGATTGCAAAGGCATAGGCGGCCGCAACGGCGGCCGCCTCCGTCGGCGTCATCACGCCGCCGTAGATCCCCCCGAGCAGGACGACCGGCATCATCAGCGCCGGGAAAGCGCGAACGGTGATGCCGGGCAACGCCCGCAGGGGGACCGGCTCCTCGACCGGGAAATTCTTGCGGCGCGCGGTGACGGCGACGATCGCCATCTGGGAGAGGCCCATAAGTAACCCCGGCACCACGCCGCCGAGAAAAAGGTAACCAATCGAAGCGTCGGACACGAGCGCGTAGAGGACCATCGGAATGGATGGGGGAACGATCGGCCCGATCACTGCCGACGCTGCGGTCAGTGCTGCCGCAAAGCTCGGCGTGTACTTGCCGTCGCGCGTCATCATGCTCTGCATCATTTTTCCGGTGCCGGCGGCGTCCGCGATAGCCGAGCCGGACATGCCCGCAAAGATGATGCTTTGCACGATGTTGACCTGCGCCAGACCGCCGTGGAAGCGACCCACCAGCGCGTCGCAGAAGCGCAGAAGGCGCTCCGTCATTGTGCCGATATTCATCAGCTCGGCGGCGAGAATGAAGAGTGGGACAGCGAGGAGCACATAGCTCGTATAAAGGCCGTTCAGCAGCTGCTCGGCTGCCGTCGCCAGGTCCTGGCCGTCGAGAAGAAGAAATAGTATCGATCCCGCGATCATCGCGTGACCTATCGGCAGGCCGAGAAAGGCAAGGACCGTGATTGCGACGATCGCGATCGAGAACGGGCTCGCGAGACTCATACGCCCGAGCTCGCCTTCGCCGGATGCGGGGCTTCCGGCGAGTCGCCTCGGATGGCACGCCAACCGAGGCACAGATAACGCACGATCGAAGCGACCGCAAAGAGGACGTAAATCGAGAACAGATAGTCGAACCTGATGTCGAGGTATGACGTCTCCTGCACCTTCATGAAACCGACGTAGTCGATGACTGCGGGCAACGAGAGAGCGTAAAGCGCCACCAAGGCGATTGCGGCGATGGCGGCCATGAGTCGGCGCGCATTCGGCCCCACGCTTCCATAGATGATGTCGAAGCGAATCTCGTCGCTTTCGCGAACTACGAAGGCCGCGCCCCAGAGAATGAGCCACAGCCAGGTAATGATGCTGAGCTCCGACGTCCAGCCTATCGGAAAGTTGAAAAGATAGCGGAAAACGATCTGGATGATGAAGGCGAGGAACATGACGGCGAGCAGAGCTGCCGCGAGGTTCTCTGCGCGTCGTCGAAGCCATCCAGCCGAAGCCCGGAGCTTGGTCGTAGTGTTGCTCGACACTGCCCCTCGCGCACGCCAAGAAGGATTGGGCTCGACCTGGGCCATCGACCGAGCGTCGTCGGCCGATGGCGGCGATATGCGCTGTAAACTACATTGCGTTGATCTTGTCGAGCATCCCTTCCGGCCAGTCCTTGGCCAGGTCCGACTTCAGGTATGTCTGCTGGGCGTACTCACGGAAGGCCGCGACATCAGGAGTGTAAATGTCGAGCCCTTGCGACTTGAAGAACTCGGCCAGCTCGCCCTCTCGCTTGAGGTGCTCTTGCGTGCTCCAGTCGATGGCCTTGTCGGCGGCGGCCTGGAAAGCGCTCTGCTGTTCCGGCGTCATGTCGTTCCAGACCTTGCTGGAGACGGTAAGAAGGTCGAAACCGACGAGGTGCGATGTCAGAACGATCTGCGACATCACCTCGTAGAACTTCATGTTCTCGACATTGGGGAACGGATTGTCCTGGCCGTCGATGGTTCCGCTCTGCATACCCGTATAGACCTCCGCATAGGCCATTGGTGTCGGGTTCGCGCCGAGTGCCTTGCCGAGGAACTGCCATGCGTCGCCGCCCGGCATGCGCAGCTTGATGCCCGCCATGTCGGCCGGCGTCTCGATCTTTTTCTCCGGCACCAGCCCGACCTGCCGCGTGCCGAAAAAGGTCGGGCCGAGAATGTGGACGCCGAGCTGGTCCTCGGCCATCTTCTTGAGCTCGTCGCCAATCTCGCTGTCGAACACCTTCTTCAGATGCGCAGCATCGCGAAAGAGATAGGCGGAGGTGACGATGGACCAGGCCGGGATCTGGTTGGAGATGTCCTGCGGCGCGATGTTCCCCATCTCGAGATTTCCGCGCTGCAGCGCGACGAGCTCGGTCCCTTGCTTGAAGAGCGTGCCGCCGAAGTAGGACTCGAGGACGAAATCGTCTTTGATCCCCTCGGCAAACCTCTTCATCATCTCGGCGCGAATGTCCTGCTCGGAGAACACGGCCGAGAACTTCAAGGTCTGCTTGTCTTGAGCGTGACCGGCAGGCATTGCGGTCGCGGCGAGCAACAGGACGCCCCCCAGCACGACCGCGCGACGACGGATGGACTGTTTCATTGGGCTCCTCCCTTTGTGTTTGCGGCCATTCTCGCGCAGGGTTGCGCCAAGCTGGCAATCTTTGGCTCGACTATGGACGAAATAGTTCGTTTATGTCAACGCAGCGGTTTCCCCTGATCGAGCCGCGCTCCTTTGGTCGTGTCCGCCGGGGTCGGCGCGGCGGCACCGGTGCCGCCAAAATGACGAGCCATCTCTTTGGCGTCAGGCATGACGGCGGTGATCAGCTCGAAGGCCTTCACGGCTTGGAAGATCGCCATTCCGGTGCCGGACAGGACCCGGCTGCCCCGTTCCCCGGCAGCACGGAGCAGTTCGGTTTCGGCGGGGAAGTAGACGATGTCGGCGACCCAGAGGTCGCGCCGGAGCCAGTCGCGGGAAACCGGCATCCCAGGATACTTCGCCATCCCCACCGGTGTCGCATTCACCAAGCCGTTGGCCGTTCCGATGATGGTTTCGACCTCGTCGATCGCCCGCACCCGCGCGACACCGAACGCGGCAGCGAGGCTCGTGGCGAGCACCGCGGACTTGGCGCGGTTGCTGTCGTAGATCGCCAGCCGCCCGACGCCGAGGTCGACTAGTGCGCGCGCCACCGCCATTCCGGCACCGCCGGCGCCGAGCTGCACGACATTGTCGAGCGGGACCCCGCCCATGCTCCTTCGAAAGCTTTCGGCGAAGCCCCAGCAGTCGGTGTTGTGCCCGAATCTCGTGCCCTCGCGAAAAACCATCGTGTTGACCGCACCGATCGCAGCAGCATCGGGCGAGAGGCCGTCGAGATAGGCGATCACGCTTTCTTTGAAGGGGTGGGTGACGTTCAGCCCTACGAAACCCTGCCGCTCGGCCGCAAGAATCAGATCGGCGAGGGCGTCGTCGGCGAGCTGCAGCCGGTCGAAATCGAGCAGCTTGTAGCGGTAGTGCAGGCCGAGGCGGGCGCCTTCGGATTCGTGCATCCTTGGCGAGCGGGACTCTTGAATCCCCCTGCCGACCAGTCCCGCGAGCAAGGGACGGCCTTGCTTGCTCGAAAAGGACGGAAGCGGATCGGCCGTCAGCGCTTCGGTCATGGCGCGTCGGATGGCACCGCCGAGACGCTGCAATGATGCCTCCCATCGATCCGCCACGGCGTGGCAAGCTGATCCGGAGCGGACCAAGACGGCTGTTGTTCCTGGCCGGTTCGCTGTACTGAACGGCCAGGGGTAGAGCGAAAAGTAGACTAACTAGTTCGTATAGTCAATTGTCCGGACTGCGGCACGCTGAGATTGGAACGGGCTGAAGCCATGAGAGTCGACGGCATGAACAAAGCAACTGCGCCGAACCGCAGCAACGATCCCGAGGGCACCAAGCGGAACATCATCGAGGTCGCCTCGAGGGAGTTTGCCGAGAACGGCCTGTCCGGCGCGCGAATCGACGAGATCGCCGCAAAGACCAAGTCCAGCAAACGCATGATCTATTACTACTTCGGGGACAAGGAGGGCCTCTACCTCAAGGTGCTCGAAAACGCCTACAGCAAGGTCCGCGCCGTAGAAGCGACTCTCGACCTCGAAGACCTTCCGCCGATCGACGCGCTCGAAAAGCTGGTTCGCTTCACCTTCGATCATCACAACAGCAATGAGGATTTCATCCGGCTGGTGATGATCGAGAACATTCACCATGGCGAGTACCTAGCGAAATCGGACGTGATCCAGCAGCTCAACGTCACGGCGATTGGCGCAGTCGGCAGCCTTTACGACCGCGGGGTCCGGCAAGGCATCTTCCGCCAGGGTCTGGACCCCGTGGAATTGCACTGGCAGATCAGCGCTCTCTGTTTCTTCAACGTTTCCAACCGGGCGACCTTCGGCAAGATCTTCAAGCGCGACCTGGGATCGAAGAAGCTGCTCGCCTCGCTTCGCGAGCGCGTGGTCGAGATGGTGGTCCGTTACGAAGAGAAACCCTGATTCCC
>JBOHKJ010000125.1:0-2455 GCA_050728975.1 Kiloniellales bacterium
AGAACGGCGCCTTGGTCTTCAGCCAGGCGATCAGGAAGGCGCAGGAGTCGAGGGCCGCCTGGCGGTGGCTGCTGGCGGTGGCGACCAGCACGATCTTCTCGCCCGGCTCCAGCCGGCCGTAGCGGTGGACGATGAGCGTGGCGTCGAGCGGCCAGCGCGCGCGGGCCTCGGCTTCGACGCGCGCCAGCATCTTCTCGGTCATGGCGGGGTAGTGCTCGAGGGTCATCGCCGAGAGCGTGCGCTCGTTTGCACCTCGCTCTCCCGCTGCGAAGTCGCGCACCAGGCCGACGAAGCTGGCGAGGCCGCCGATCCTATGGTTGCCGCGGGCGAGTCCTTCGAGCTCGGCGCCGACGTCGAAATCCTCGCGCTGCACCTTGATCATAAGCTCTCGCCCTCTAGCCGCCGGTGACCGGCGGGAAGAGCGCCACCTCGTCGCCGGGGCGCACCGGGTCGCCGGGCCGGGCGAATTCCTGATTGACCGCGACCCGCACCGCCTGGAGATCGGCGAGCGCCGCCGCGTGGGCCGGCGAGCGCGCCTTCAGCCAGCTCAGCAGCTCGGCCACCGTCGTCACTTCCGCTGGCGGAGCGACCTCCTCCTCGGCGGCCCCGACCTTGGTCTTGAGCCAGGCGAAATAGAGCAGCTTCACGCGGTTACCTCGCTGAAAGGCAGAAAATCGACCATCGTGCCGGGCTCCAGGCGCGTCAAGTCCTCGGGCAGGGTGACGAGACCGTCGGCCTCGACCAGCGAGGAGAGAATGCCGGCTCCCTCGCGCGGGAACTTGACCGCGCGCCAGGCGCCCGGCCCGTCGGGCAGTAGACGCACGCGCAGCCACTCGCGGCGATCCTTCTTCTTCTTATGGGCGAAGTCGGCGCGCACCTGGAAGTGATGGGGCGCGCTCTCGCCGCCGCCCATCAGGCGCAGCACCAGCGGGCGCACCACGGTGACGAAGGTTACCAGCGCGGCGACCGGATTGCCCGGAAGACCGACGAAGGGAACCTGCCCCACCTGGCCGAGCGCGATCGGCCGTCCCGGCTTGATGGCGAGACGCCAGAGGTGAAGGTTGCCGAGCGCCTCGACCGACTGCTTGACGTGATCCTCCTCGCCGACCGATACCCCGCCAGAAGTGATCAGCAGCTGATGACGCGCCGCGGCGGCGGCGAGCGCCGCGCCCACCCGCTCGCGACGGTCCGGCAGGATGCCGAGGTCCTCGACGGCGCAGCCGAGACCGGCCAGCAGCGCGCCGACGGTGTAGCGATTGGAATCGTAGATCGCGCCCGGATCGAGGGCGTCACCGGGCTCGACGAGCTCGTCGCCGGTCGAGAAGAGCGCAACCGACAGCGGCTTGGAGACTTTCAGCGCGCGGCGGCCGACGGCCGCGGCGAGGCCCAGGTCCTGTGCGCGCAGGCGCTGGCCGGCGGACAGTATCGTTGACCCCCGGGTCACGTCCTCGCCGCACAGGCGACGGTTGGCGCCGCGCTCGATTCCCGGCTTGAGGAACACGGTCTCGCCTTCGAGACGGCAGTCCTCCTGCATCATCACGGTGTCGGGGCCGGCGGACATCAGGGCGCCGGTGAAGATGCGCAGCGCGCTGCCGCGCGCCGGCGTTCCGGCGAAGGGGTGGCCCGCGGTGGCGCGGCCGGCCACCCTTAGCGGCGTCTCGCCTTCGGGATCGAGGTCGTCGAAATAGACCGCGTAGCCGTCGACCGCCGAGTTGTCCTGGCCCGGCACATCGATCTCCGCGACCACGTCTTCGTTGAGCACGCGGCCCAGCGCCGCCATCAGCGCGACGCGCTCGCTCTCGGTCACCTGGCTCGTCACTTCGGCGATCAGCGCGAGCGCCGCATCGACCCGCATCAGCGGGCCGCCGCCGGCGAAGCAGTCGTTGGTGAGCTGGGCCATCAGGCGACGCCTTCGCGCTCGCCGACCAGGCCGCAGTGGGCGGCCACGAAGTCGGCGATCGCCGGCACGTCGTCGAGCTCGAGCCGCGGCAGCTCGAGACCGGGGATCGGCTGGTCGCTCGCGACTGCGACCACATGAGGGTCCTCCGGATAGAGCGGCGGCTTGCCGACCCGGCGCCGGTAGACTTCGAGCTTTGGATGGCTCTCCCGCTTGAAGCCCTCGACCAGCACCAGGTCGACGGGCGAGAGATGCGCCACCAGCTCGTCCAGGCTCGGCTCGCGACGGCCGCGCAGCTCGTGCATTAGGGCCCAGCGCGACGCCGAGCCGACCAGCACCTCGGTGGCGCCGGCTTTGCGATGCTCGTAGGAATCCTTGCCCGGCTGATCGACGTCGAAATTGTGGTGGGCATGCTTGACGGTCGAGACCGAAAGGCCCCGACCGACCAGCTCGGGAATCAGCCGCCGCAAGAGCGTGGTCTTGCCGCTGCCGCTCCAGCCCGCCACGCCGAACAGTTTCATCGACTGGGTCCGCTCCCTGGTTCGCGCCCGATATACG
>JBOHKJ010000126.1:0-8631 GCA_050728975.1 Kiloniellales bacterium
TACCTGGAGCGGGTCCGGCGGCTGCGTTTCGCTCGCCTGCTCGCTGGTGTCGAGGAACTGCGGCGGCAGCGCCGTATAGGCCGGCGGATTGATCCAGAGGTCGAGGCGCAGCGGCACCGTTGCGGCGGTGGCGAAGCTTGGGCTCAGCGCGCGCTCGATGCGCTCGCGCCACTCGGGGCCGGCAAGGCCCGCCGCGGTCACCAGCAGCAGCAGCACGGCGAGCCGCAGCGCAAACGGATCGCGCGCCGCCAGACCCGGGCGCGGCAGCTTGAGGCCGATGCGCGACAGCGCGTTGAGCAGGCGCGAGCGATGAAGCTGCCACAGCGCCACCGCGTCGGGATCGCTGCCGCCGCTCGCCAGCTCGTCGTCCAGCGCGGCCAGCGGCCGGTGCTTCAGGCCGCTGTCGGTTTCCAGGCGCCGGCGCACCGCGCGCTCGCTCGGCAGGCGCAGCCGCTTTATGCCGATCCAGATCAGCGCCAGCAGCGCCCCGGCGAATACGATCAGGAAGGCGAGATGCAGCCAGCCGGGCATCTGCCGCGGCAGGTCGAAAAGGGCGAAGATCAGGAACAACCCCACCACCGCGACGGCCGGCCAAATGCGCCGCCAGATCCGCTCCCACAGCAAGGCGAGGCGGGCCAGCGCGTGAAGCGCGGCAAGTCGCCTGCCCAACGAGGGCTTGTCCCCCTGGCCTGGCTCGGCGGTCGCGCCGCCGCGCGTCGTTTTTGGCTGTCTTGCTGCTTCCGGCCGGTCCGTCGCGCGTGCCACGCTTCACCTCCTCAGTTCCGGCCGGCGCTTCTCCCAAGCCCGCAGTCGGTCTGGCCGGTGCCGTTCTAGCCGGCGCTGCGTCGCGGCTCGCTCGCCGCCGGGGTGAGCCAGCGCGGCAGGCGCTCCTGGCTCAGCATCTCGTCGTAGCTCGGGCGCGGCCTGACGACCTCGTAGTCGCTGCCACGCACCAACACCTCCGCCGCCGGCAGGCGACCATTATAGGTCGAGCCCATGACCGCGCCATAGGCCCCTGTGGAACAAATTGCGAGCAAATCGTGGCCTTTCAAGGGCGGCAGGGCCCGGCCCTCGGCGAAGCGGTCGGTGCTCTCGCAGATCGGGCCCACCACGTCGATCTGCGCGCGCCCGGCGCCCGGGGCCGGCTGCTTGACCGGCAGCATCTCATGGTGGGCGTCATAGAGCATCGGCCGGATAAAGTCGTTCATCCCGGCGTCGACGATGACGAAGCGCTTGGTCTCTCCGTCCTTGACGTAGAGCACCCGGGTAACCAGCACCCCGGCCGCGCCGACGAGCCGCCGGCCCGGCTCGAAGATCAACTCGGTCTCGATGCCGGCCAGCGCCTCCTTGACCGCGCTGGCGTAGTCGGCGAAGGCCAGCGGCTGCTCGTCGCTGTAGGCGATGCCGAGCCCGCCGCCGAGGTCGAGGCGCTTCAAGTCGATCCCCTGCGCCTTGAGTTCGCGATAAAGCTCGGCCACCCGGGCGAAGGCGGCGCGGTACGGCGCGATCTCGGTCAACTGCGAGCCGATGTGGACCGCCACCGCTTCCAGCGCGATGCCTGGAAGCGCGCGCGCCTTGGCGGCGACGGCCGGTGCCTGAGCGATGTCGATGCCGAACTTGTGGTCGGTACGGCCGGTCGAGATGTGGCGATGGGTTCTGGCATCGACGTCGGGGTTGACCCGGATGCCGACCGTCGCCATCGCGCCCTTGGCTTGCGCGACCCGCGACAGCGCCTCCAGCTCCGGCAGCGATTCGATGTTGAACTGCAGGATGCCGGCCTCGAGCGCGAAGGCCATCTCGGCAGGCGTCTTGCCGACCCCGGCGAAGACGATCTTCTTCGCCGGCACGCCGGCCGCCAGCGCCTTGCGTAGCTCGCCCTCGGAGACCACGTCGGCCCCGGCGCCGAGCCGCGCCAGCGTTGCCACGACGGCCAGATTGCCGTTGGCCTTGAGCGCATAGCAGATGGTGGCCGGCAGGCCTGCCAGCGCAGCGGCGAAGTCGCGATAGGCGTCTTCGATCGCGCGCGCCGAATAGCAATATAAGGGTGTGCCGACGGCCTCCGCCAGCGCCGCCAGGGAAACCTGCTCGACGGCCAGCGTTCCCTGGCGATAGGTGAAGGCGTCGCTCATTGCCCAGCCATCATGGCTCGCCTGGCTGCGGCAGCAGGAAGATGCCGCTTTTGCGCTCCGGAGGCTCGCCGCCCGGCCCGGGCACCACCGTCGAGGGTGCCGGGTACTGCAGCGGGTAGTTGTAGCGCGCCTCCTCGCCCTCGGGCGGCACCGGCTGGCCCTTCTTGCCGCAGGCCGCAAGGGCTCCGGCGATCAGCAGGAGGCACAGCGCGAAGCACGCGGTCTTCGTCATGGCAGGCATCATAGGAACCTCTTGCGGGCCTTCGCGGCGGCGGCGCGCACGCGCTTCGGCGCGGTGCCGCCGGCGCTCGTGCGGCTGGCGACCGCATGCTCGGCGCTCAGCACCTCGAATACCGCCTTGGTGATCTTGGGCTCGACGCTTTGCATTTCCTTCAAGGTCAGCGCGGCGAGATCGCAGCCGCGCTTGGCAGCCAGCGTCACCAGCGCGCCGGTCGCGTGGTGGGCGGCGCGGAACGGCAGCCCGCATTCGCGCACCAGCCAGTCGGCGAGATCGGTCGCGGTGATATAGCCGCGCACCGTCGCCGCTTTCATCGCCTTGGCGTCGGGCTTCATGTCGCGCACCATGCCGACAGTCGCAGTCACGGTCAGCATCAGCGTGTCGACCGCATCGAACACCGGCTCCTTGTCCTCCTGCATGTCCTTGCCGTAGGCCAGCGGCAGGCCCTTCAGCACGATCAGCAGTGCGGAGAGATCGCCGATCGCGCGTCCCGCCTTGCCGCGCACCAGCTCGGCGGCGTCGGGATTGCGCTTCTGCGGCATGATTGAGCTGCCCGTCGTAAAGGCGTCCGACAAGACGATGAAGCGGAAGCCCTCGCTGCACCAGAGCACGATCTCTTCGGCGAAGCGCGAGAGATGCACCGAGAGGATCGCCGCCGCACTCAAAAACTCCAGCGCGAAGTCGCGGTCGGAAACGGCGTCGAGCGAATTCGCCATTGGCTGCGCAAAGCCGAGTGCCTTGGCCGTCATCTCACGGTCGATCGGAAAGGCGGTGCCGGCGAGCGCGGCCGCACCCAGCGGACACTCGTTCATCCGCTTGCGGCAGTCGGCGAGCCGCCCGCGGTCGCGCCCGATCATCTCGACGTAGGCCAGGAGATGGTGGCCGAAGGTGACCGGCTGTGCTGCCTGCAGGTGGGTGTAGCCCGGCATCACCGTCCCGGTGTGGCGCTCGGCCTGCTCGATCAGCGCCGCCTGGAGATCCCGCAGCCGCTCGTCGAGCCGGTCGAGCGCGGCGCGCAGCCACAGCCGGAAATCCGTCGCCACCTGGTCGTTGCGGGAGCGCGCCGTGTGGAGCCGTCCGGCCGCCGGCCCGATCAGCTCGGCGAGCCGTGCCTCGACATTCATGTGGATGTCTTCGAGGTCCCGGCGGAAGACGAAGCGTCCCTCTTCGACCTCGCGCAATATAGTGTCTAGACCGCGCGCGATCGCGGCCCCATCTTCCCTGGAGACGATCCCCTGACGGACCAGCATGGCGGCATGGGCCTTCGAACCGGCGATATCCTCGGCGTAGAAGCGGCGATCGAAGTCGATCGAGGCATTGATGCGCGCCATCGCCTCGTCGGCGCCGAGCGCAAAGCGCCCGCCCCACAGCGGGTTGGCCCCAAGGCTCTTGAGGGGCGCACGGAGCTCTTTGCCGGAGCCGGCCGCTTTCCGCGGGCCGCCTGCCTTTCCCTTGGCCTTCCGGCCGGGGCTGCTGCCCGCGGGCTTCCTCTTCGCCGCCATTGCCGTTCTGGGTACTGCCATGTCGTGGTGTAGCCGTCCCGCCGCCTTCGCCCTCCTGGCCGTCCTGTCGCTGGCGGGCGCCTGCCTTGCGTCGAGCAGCCCCCTGACGGCCGCCGAATCCGGCAGGCCGCCGCTCCGGGGGCAATTCGCTGCCAACTTTATAGTCCTGGACCCGCCGATGCCAGCGCCGCAGCAGGCCTTCACCGACCTGTCCGGCCGGCCGCTCAGGCTTGCCGACTATCGCGGCAAGCTGGTCCTGATCAACGTCTGGGCAACTTGGTGCCTGCCTTGCGTTCAGGAGATGCCATCGCTCGACCGTCTCCAAGCCGACCTCGGCGACCAGGGCCTGGTGGTGCTGGCGCTCTCGATCGACCGCGGCGGCGCCAACGTCGTCGCTCCCTTTCTCGCGCGCCACGACCTCCGCAACCTCGCAATCGGTCTCGACCCCAAGAGCACAGTCTTCCGCGCGCTCGGCGGCGCCCGGGCGGTGCCGAGCAGCTATCTGATCGACCCCGAGGGCCGAATCGTCGGTGAGATGGAGGGGGCGGCCGAGTGGGACGGCCCCGACGCCAAGGCGCTGATCGAGCACTACCTGATGCCGCCGGCCCCGGAGTTCCTCAAGACGGACGGGTGAGGAACCGCGCTTCACCTTGTCAGCTAAGGCCTCGACCCGGGCGTGCTACTCCGTCCGGCGCCTATCCAGCAGTCCGCGGTCCCAGTGGCGCAGCAGGAACAGCGCAACAAACCCGCCCAGCACCGGAACGCCGGCCGCGAAGAGGTGATTGATAGGATCGCCCCAGGGATAAAGGAGCTGGCGCCAGGTCACCAGCACGGTGATCGTGTGCAACGCCAGCGCGGCGCCATAGGCCGGGGTGCGAAAGATGCCGAGCAGCAGGCAGACGGCGATCGCGACCTCCACGACGCCGAACAGGTATCCCAGCGCCTGCGAAACCTCGAAGCCGTAAAAATGCTCCCAGATGAAGACGGTGTTCTGGGGCACGATGAACTTCTCTGCGCCCCACTGGAGCAGGAACAGCCCCAGCGTGATGCGCAGCGCCAGGAGCGCGAGGGACAGGGCGGGCAATAGCGCTTCATCCTTCATGACGATCTCCATGAACGGGTTGTACCGCGACCGGACGACTCTATCTCCTCGGTCGGGCAAGGGCGGGCGAAAGGTGCTCTACGCCGGGGCCGCAACGGGGGAAGCCGGGCTCTTTTCGCCCGCTTGTCGACTCGGCCGGCCCAGGATCGACCGGCCTGACAAACAAGGCTGGTCTATGCTTGGCGAGCCTGGAGGCTGGGCAAGCGCCCTTGTCGATTCCAGGCGCCGCCGACCGACTATTCTGCATCCACGAACCTCCGACTGCGAAGAGGAGCGAGCCCATGAAGTACCTGTGCCTGGTCTATAGCGAAGAGAAGGTCCTGAACGCCATGCCCGAGAGCGACTTCAAGACCTTCTCGGACGAGCACGTCGTCGTGGACGAAGAGCTGCGCAAGAGCGGTCACTCGATCGTCGCGGAGGCGCTCCAGCCTGTACACACCGCCACGACGGTGCGGGTGCGCAACGGCAAGGTCTCCACCACCGACGGTCCCTTCGCCGAAACCAAGGAGCAACTCGGCGGCTTCTACCTCATCGAGGCGAGAGACCTGAACGATGCCATCCAGGCGGCGGCGAGGATCCCGGCGGCGCGCGTGGGCAGCATCGAGGTGCGGCCGGTCTGGGACCTTCGTCAGCATGAGCCGCGCTCGCGTCGCTAGAGCGGACCGCCTCCCCGGCGATCCCGCGCCGAAAGCGGGTCCGCCGCCTACTGCTCCGCGAGGGTCTTCAGATTGGCGAGGCCGGCCTCGAAGTCCTTGCCCACCATACTGTCCATATCGACGAAGACCTGCATCACCTTCGACACGAAGGGAGCGGGCCCATGCATATCCCAGGTGACGTTGGTGGCCTCGCCTTCGGGCACCAGCGTGAACTCGACCATGTTGTGGGCTTCGAAGGGTTTCACGAAGTCCAGTTTGAGCGCGACCTTGGACGGCGGTGACGACTCCGTGATCTCCATGCGCCCTTTGCCGACGTTGTTGTCGCCCTCCCACTCGTAGACCGAGCCCTTGCCGGCCTCGGCGCCGCTAAGTGCCCGCTTCATCGCCGGGTCTTTTTTCTCGTAGGGAGACCAGGAGCCCCAGTTATCGAAATCGTTGATGAGCGCAAAGATCTTTTCCGGCGGTGCTGCGATGCTCGTCGCGCGCTGGACACGGAAGGTATCGGGCTTGGTCGCGGCGAAGACGAGAACGGCGGCGACGAAAACCACGAGCAGAGCTACGCCTGCGATTGAAATTGTCTTGACCATAGATCTCTCCGAAACGCTGTTGAAATGACGGGCAACGGAATTCTATGACGTGGCGTTCAGGCCTCGACCAGGACCTTGAAGCCGCCGTAGATCATGCGCTTGGCGTCGAAGGGCATCGCCTTGGGCTCCATCATGTTCGCAAGCCGCGGATCCTTCATCACCTTGGCATTGACGCGGTCGCGCTGGGCGCGCGACTTGTACAGGATCCAGGAGAAGATCACCGTCTCGCCAGGCTTGAGCTTGACGCTGCGCGGGAACGACGTGAGCTTTCCCACCGTAACGTCGTCGGCGACGCATTCCCGGAACTCCAGCGCGCCGTGCTCGCGCCAGACTTTGCCGGCCTTACGCGCCATGCGGCGGTAAGCCTGTAGCTTTTTCGTGGGCACAGGCAACAGAAATCCGTCGACGTACGTCATATGACTCTCCTTGGGCTGCATCGTTTCGTCATTGGCAGGGGCGCATCTCGAAACGGAGGGATCAGGCCGAGGCTCTCGAGCCTTTCCGCTTATCCTCGTACTCGTCGTGGCGCCGCACCCAGTCCATGATTTCCTTCTCGTTGCGACCCTTCGGCGTAGTGTCGAGGTAGATGAAGGTCCCGATTACCTCCTCGTTTCCGCGCGCGTAGCTGGAATAGGTGTGGAAGACGTCGCCGTTTGCGTCCTTATAGAAGACGCTGAGGCCGGGCAGCTCGTCGAAGCCTTCCACCAGGCCGTAGTTGTAGTCGACCTTGCCCTGCGCCAGCTGCTCCTTGGTGAAGGAGACGTGGTAGTCGTAGTTGAAGTCGCTGCCGTAGGACGAAACCCACGCCACCTTCCAGCCCATGCGTTTCCGGTAGTCTTCGAGCTTCGCGAGCGGCGCCCGCGAGGCGCGCAGGTAGGTCACATCGTGATTTTCGAGATGCGCGAGGGCACCTTCGGCGTGATCGGCCTCGAGAGAACAGCTCGGGCAACCCGCCTCCCAGTCGGGAGCGAACATGAAATGATGGACGATGAGCTGGCTGTTGCCACCGAACAGCTCGGCGAGCGTCTTCTTGCCCTCGGTGGTGTCGAAGACGTACTTCTTCTCGACCTTGACCCAGGGCAGCGCGCGCCGCTCTGCACTCACGAGGTCGCGCATGCGGGTCAGCGCCTTCTCGTTCCTGAGATGCGCCTTGCGCGCGCTCAGCCATGCGTCACGCGACACGATTTTCGGGCGATCCGTCTCGGGGCGATCCATCTTGCTCTCCTCCGCTTGGGGTTGTCGGCTCGGCGGCCGTCGTACCGGCCTCGGCACCGGGCTCTCTCGCGACCGGCGCGGCCGATCGGGCCGTCGAGGCGGTGGCTTCGACGATCACGGCCGCGGCTAGGCACGCTCCACACATGGGGCTCCTCCTTCTGCTAACTAGTCGAGCGGCCCGGCCGAAGTTCGACGGGCCCTGCGAAAAAATTGTGTCCTGTCCCAGGGGCGCGACGTCGCCCGGCCCAACACGCTAGGATCGCTGCCGAAATTGTGCCCTGGCGGACAACTGCCCGGCATTCACGACCCGACAAGGAGAGAGCCCCCGTGAAGTACCTCTGCCTGGTCTATTTCGAAGAAAAGAATCTCGACAGCCTGCCGAAGGGCGCCTTCGATGCCCTGGTGGGAGAGTGCATCGGCTGCGACGAGGCGCTGCGTCAGAGCGGCCACTCGATCGCCGCGGAGGCCCTCCAGCCGGTGCGCACCGCCACGACGGTCCGGGTCCGCGACGGCAAGGTCACCGCCACCGACGGCCCCTTTGCCGAAACCAAAGAGCAGCTCGGCGGCTTCTACCTCATCGAGGCGCGCGACCTGAACGAGGCCTTGGAGGCAGCGGCGAAGATCCCCGGGGGGCGCCTGGGGTGCATCGAGGTGCGGCCGATCTGGGATCTCCGCCAGCAGGAGCCGCGGAGTGGCCGCCCGTGAGCGTGGCCCCGTCCGAGCGGGTCCTTGTCGATAATGCGCTCCGCCGAACGACTAGTTTGTGCCCATAGCCGTTCAACCGCGACGGGGAGCACGCGATGAAGTATCTGTGCCTGATCTACATTGAGGAGAGGAAGCTGGACGCGCTGTCCCAGAGCGAGCTCGACGCCTTGGTGGGCGAATGTCTCGCCCACGACGAGGAGCTCAATGACAGCGGTCACTACCTGGCCTCGGAAGCGCTCCAAAGCGTTCAGACCGCCACCACCGTGCAGGTCCGCAACGGCAAGCTCAGCGCCACCGACGGTCCCTTCGCCGAGACCAAAGAGCAGCTCGGCGGCTTCTTCCTCATCGAGGCGAGAGACCTGAACGACGCCATCCAGGTGGCCTCGCGAATCCCTCCGGCGCGCCTCGGAAGCATCGAGGTGCGGCCGGTGCGGGAGATCAGGCAGCAGGAGCCGAGGGCGCGCCACGGATGAGGGATGCGGAGGTCGAGCGGCAAC
>JBOHKJ010000127.1:0-7784 GCA_050728975.1 Kiloniellales bacterium
GGCTTGTAAAGAGCTTTTCGCGCAGCTGGGCGCAAGCTCGCAAAAGCTTGTCACTGGCACAGCAGCTCGAGTGCCGCCGCGTGGCAGCGCGGATCGCCGGCGGCCAGGATCCGGCCGTCCGACTCGAGACCGAGCTTCCGGCCCTGCCAGTCGGTGATGCGCCCGCCGGCGCCCTCGATCACCGGCACATGGGAGAGGTAGTCGTAGGGCTTCATCTCGGCCTCTACTACCAGGTCGACGAAGCCGCTGGCGAGCAGGCCGTAGGCGTAGCACTCGCCGCCGTAGAGCGGCATCTTGACCGCTCCGGTCAGGCGGCCGTAGGGCGGAGCGTTGGGGCCCTCGAACATGAACGGCGAGGTCGAGTAGAGCGCCGCTTCGGCCAGCGTCGGACAAGCGCGCGTCTTCACTTCCCGGGTGCCTTCGCGGTCGGTGAAGAGCGTCGGCCGCTCGGCCATTCCCAGCCAGCGCTCGCCCAGCGCCGGCATGTCGATCACGCCCAGGATCGGCGTGCCGCCCTCGAGCAATGCGATCAAGGTCCCGTAGAGCGGATTGCCGGTGATGAAGCGCTTGGTGCCGTCGATGGGGTCCAGGACCCAGACAAAAGGCGCTTCCGCGTTGTGGGCGCCCTCTTCCTCGCCGACGATGCCGTGGTCCGGAAACTGCTGCGCGATCAATCGCCGCATCGCCGTCTCGGCGGCGCGGTCGGCGGCGGTGACCGGCGAGTTGTCGGGCTTGCTGTCGACCGTGACCGGATGGCGGAAATAGGGCTGGATCGCCTGGCGCGAGGCCATGGTCAGACGGAAGGCGAGCTGCACGAACTCGGTTGGCAGTGGCTTGTCGGTCATGAGCTGGCCCGTAAAGGCGGGCGATCGCTTACGGCAGCGGCGGCGGATCGTCCGATTGCTGACGCAGATAGGCCATGATGTCGGCCCGATCCTCGGGCTTCTTCAGGCCGGCGAAGGTCATCTTGGTGCCCGGCGCGTAATCCCTGGGATTGGTGAGGTAGGTGCTTAGCGATTCGTAGTCCCAGGTCTGGCCTTTCATCTCCATGAAAACGTTCGAGTAGGCAAACTCGCTGGAATGCGCGACCGGTCCGCCGATTACGCCATAGAGGTTGGGGCCGACCTTGTTCGCGCCGCCTTTATCGAAGGTATGGCAGGCAGCGCACTTGCGGGCCACCTTGGAGCCCTCCTCGGCGCTCGCCTCGGCCATCAGCGCGCTGATGTCGACTTGCGGCTCTTCCGCCGCGGTCTCGCCGCCTCCCTCGGCCGTGCTGGCGACTTCGATCGGGTAGGCGTTCTCCTCTAGCGTCTCGTGATGGAACAGCAACTCGGCGACGAAGCCGCTGGTCATGGCAATAACGCCGGCGGTCAGGATCGCGGCGGCGATCTTGTTCATTTCCAAGGACGAAGAAGAGGAAGCCATCGGCAAACCCTTGTGAGTGATCCGGAAACGCGATCCAGCCCGCGCTGGAGCGCCGGGACAATAGCGGCCGGGCAGGCGCCGTTCAATAGGCGGGGCCGCCGCCCGCCTTCGCGCTTCGCCCAAGTGCGCCCAGCGGCTATGCTCCGGCCAGCTTTGCACCAGCCGCCATCGCGCCTTCATGCCGCCACCGACAAATCCGCTCGTCGTCATCCCGGCCCGCATGGCCTCGACCCGCCTTCCGGGCAAGCCGCTCGCCGAGATTGCCGGGGAGCCGATGATCGTTCAGGTCTGGCGCCGCGCGCAGGAAGCCGAGCTCGGACCGGTGGTAGTGGCCGCTGCCGAGCCCGAGATCGCCCGGGTGGTCGAGGCTGCGGGCGGTACGGCGGTGCTCACTCGGCCCGACCACCCCTCCGGCTCCGACCGAGTCTGGGAAGCGGTCGAGCGAGTCGATCCGCAGGGGCGCCACGATGCCGTGGTCAATCTGCAGGGCGACCTGCCGACCCTCGATCCGGCGGCGGCCCGCACGGTGCTGACGCCGCTCTCCGAGCCCACGGTCGATATCGCGACGCTCGCGGTCTTGATCCGCGAACCAAGCGACCGCGGCGATCCCAATGTGGTCAAGGTGGCGATCGCGTTTCCACCGCAAGGCCCGCAGGCGGTCGGCCGCGCGCTTTACTTCAGCCGGGCGCCGATTCCCTGGGACGGCGGCGACGTCAGCCGGCCGCTCTATCACCACGTCGGGCTCTACGCCTATCGCCGGGCGGCGCTGAAGCGCTACGTCGGGTTGCCGGCCTCAGCGCTGGAAATGCGCGAGCGGCTCGAGCAGCTGCGCGCGCTGGAAGCGGGGCTGCGGATTGAAGTGGCGCTCGTTGACTCGCTTCCGCTGGGTGTCGATACTCCCGCCGACCTTGAGCGCGCGCGGGCCCTGCTTGCCGTCGGGCGCGCTGCCAGCCGGTAACGCCGAAGCGCTCATCCCATGGCCGAGACCGTCGACACCATCGCGTTCCAGGGCGCGCCCGGGGCCTTTTCCGACATGGCCTGCCGGGCCGCCTATCCGGGCCTGGTCACGCTCTCGACGCCCACCTTCGAGGACACCTTCGCCGCGGTCGTTCAGGGCCAGGCGCGCCTCGCCATGATTCCGATCGAGAATTCGAGCGCCGGGCGGGTCGCCGACAACCATCACCTGATGCCGGAGTCGGGCCTGCACATTGTCGCCGAGCACTTCCAGAAGGTCGATCATCAGTTGCTGGCGCCCAAAGGCGCAACGATCGAGGGATTGGAGGCGGTGCACAGCCACGTCCAGGCGCTCTCCCAATGCCGGCGCTATCTGCGCGACCGCGGGTTGAAGGCGGTGGTCCAGGCCGATACCGCGGGGGCGGCGGCCGAGGTTGCCGCGCGCGGCGATCCGCGCCACGGGGCGGTCGGCTCCAGGCTGGCCGGCGAGATCTATGGCTTGGCCGCGCTCGCAGACGACATCCAGGACAACGACCACAACACCACGCGCTTCCTCGTCATGGCGCGCGATCCGGTCGACCCCGATCCGGCCAAGGGTCCGGTCGTCACCACCTTCGTCTTCAGGGTGCGCAGCGTGCCGGCGGCGCTCTACAAGGCGCTCGGCGGCTTCGCCACCAACGGCGTCAACCTGACCAAGCTGGAAAGCTACATCCTCGACGGCAGCTTCACCGTCGCCCAGTTCTATGCCGACATCGAAGGCCATCCGGACCAGCGACCGGTGCGCCTCGCCCTGGAGGAGCTCTCCTTCTTCTCCCGCGAAGTGCGGATCCTCGGGGTCTATGCCGCGAGCCCCTTCCGCGCCACCGCGAACGGCGGCTAACCCCCGCAGGCGGTCGCTCCTTACCCGTCCATTAAACATCCCCTGGCGCCGTTAATCATTTTGCTTAACGGAATCAAGTGACTGCAAAACAGAATCGCTTGAATTGCTAGAAAAACTCATGTATATTTCAGCCAGTACAAGGAACACGGTCGCGCGGCCAACAATTAACGGTTAATAATAATAGTTAAAAACGGTCGCGCCGCTGACTTGACTGGGGAGACTGCGGGATGACCTCTATCGCCATTCAAACGGCGGCCCTGTTGGTATCGCTTTGCGTTACCCTGCACATTGCCGTCTCCTTCATCCTCTTCTGGCGGCTGGCCTTCGACGGCGCCGCCACCCGGACCCTCTTTTCCCAGCCCTGGCTGCCCAGCTACTGCGAAATCACAGGGGTGCCGCTGGTCATCCTCGGGCTCGCGATGCGGGAGATGGACCTCGTCTATGTTGGTGGCCTGGTGGTGGCGATGGGCATCATTCTCCGCGGCAAGGAGTCGGCACGCCTGCCGCGGCTGCTGGAGCTGCCGCTGCTCATCCTGGCGATCGCCAGCTTCTCCGCGCTGCTGATCTTCTACACCAGCATCTAGGTTACGCGCCGGGCCCACCGGGGCATCATCAGTCTTCGGCCAGCCAATCGGCAATCAGGCGCCGGGCGATCGAATCGCGCCGCGGCAGCCGCAGACACTCGTCCTCGGGCGAGGTTTCCAGCTCGGCGCGGGTGAACCAGCGCGCATCCTCCAGCTCGGCGCGATTGATGCGCGGCTCCCGCGCCGGCACCCGGGCCCAGAAGCCCACCATCAGCGAAGCCGGAAAGGGCCAAGGCTGCGAGGAGTGGTAGGCGAGCGCCTCGACCTCCAGGCCGACCTCTTCCATCACCTCGCGCTTGACCGCCTCTTCCAGGCTCTCGCCCGGCTCGACGAAGCCGGCGAGCGTCGAGCGCATGCCTGCCGGCCAGACCGCCTGCCGTCCGAGCAGACAGCGCGTGCCGTCGGTAAGCAGCATGATGACCGCCGGATCGGTACGCGGAAACTGCTGGGCGGCGCAGGCGGCGTTGCTGCAGCGCCGCTGATGGCCGGCGGCCTGGCTGACCGTCGGGTTGCCGCAGACTCCGCAGAAGCGGTGACGCTCGTGCCAGTAGGCGAGCCCGCGGGCATAGGCGAGACGCGAGCCCTCGGCGCGGCTCAACAGCGCGCCGACGCTGCGCAGATCGACGAAGTGACCGCCGGCGAGCGCCGCCGCCTCGGCCTCTTCGAGCGGCGAGAGATCGAGCGCAAAGCAGGCGGTGAAGCCGTCGAGGCCGAGAAAGATCACCTCGATCGCGCGCGCGATTAACGGTGCGGCCTCGGCTTGCGACAGCCAGAGCGCGCGCGGATCGGCCTCCTCGGCGATCAGGTTGCGGGCGCGCCACAGAGGCAGGAAAGCGCTTCCCGGATCGGCGAGGCGGTCGGCGAGCCAGATCGCGTCGCCGCGTTTTTCGTCGGCGCGGTCGAGCCCGGCACCGCTGTAGAAGTTGAGCGTAAGCTGAAAATCCTTCATCGCTCCAGAGCTTGCCTCGACGTTGCCGGGCTCGGCAATCGGCCGCGCGGGTCGATTGGCGGCCCGCTGCCCCCGGGGCCTTGCCCTATAGGGTGCGAGCCCTGATATAGTCGCCTCGGAAGGCTGGCCGCGGGCGGATCGCTCGCCAACCCGGTCAGGTCCGGAAGGAAGCAGCCGTAACGAGTTTGCTCCGGGTCGCGGATCCAGCCTTCCACCTGCCTGGACCTTCGCCCTTCGCACCCGCGCCCCGACAAACGTTCGAGATGCCCGCAGAAACCGAGACCTCCTACCGCGTTCTGGCCCGCAAGTATCGGCCGGCGCGCTTCGCCGACATGGTGGGGCAGGAGGCGACGGTGCGCACGCTCACCAACGCCATCGAGAGCGGCCGGGTCGCCCAGGCGTTCATGCTGACCGGCGTACGCGGCGTGGGCAAGACCACGACCGCGCGGATCATCGCCCGCGCGCTCAACTGCATCGGCCCCGACGGCAAGGGCGGGCCGACTCCGGAGCCCTGCGGCCTCTGCGAGCATTGCCGTGCGATCGCCGAGGATCACCACGTTGACGTGATCGAGATGGACGCCGCAAGCCGTACCGGCGTCGAGGACATTCGCGAGCTGATCGACGGCGTGCGCTATCGCCCGGTCTCGGCGCGCAACAAGATCTACATCCTCGACGAAGTGCATATGCTCTCCAAGGCAGCGTTCAATGCGCTCTTGAAGACGCTGGAGGAGCCGCCGGCGCAGGTGGTCTTCATCTTCGCGACGACCGAGCTGCGCAAGGTCCCAGTGACAGTGCTGTCGCGCTGCCAACGCTACGAGCTGCGCCGCGTCGCCCAGGAAGTGCTGGCCGGCTACTACGCGAAAATCGCCGAACGGGAGAAAATCGAAATCGAGTCCGAAGCGCTGGCGCTGATCGCGCGTGCCGCCGACGGCTCGGTGCGCGACGGTCTCTCGCTGCTCGATCAGGCGATCGCGCTCGCAGGGGGCAAGATCTCCGCCGCGGCGGTGGCCGCCATGCTCGGCCTCGCCGATCGCGGCCGCGTTTTCGATCTGCTGGAGTCGGTGCTCGGTGGGCGCGTCGCCGAGGCGCTGGACACCCTCGGCGCGCTCTACGCGGTCGGCGCGGAGCCGGCGACGGTGATCGGGGACCTTCTGGAGCTGGTCCACTTCGCGACCCGCGCCAAGCTGGTGCCGGCGACGCTGAAAGACCCGGCGCTACCGGAAGCCGAGCGCAAGCGCGGCGGCACCGTTGCGGAGCGACTCTCGCTCGCGCAGCTTGCCCGCGCCTGGCAGTTGCTGCTGAAGGGACTCGGCGAAGTGCAGGACGCAGGACAGCCGCTGCCAGCGGCCGAGATGCTGTTGATCCGCCTCGCTTACGCAAGCGAGCTGCCGGCCCCGGCCGAGCTGATGCGCCAGCTGACGGATGGTGCGACAGCACAGGCGCGCGCCTCTACGACAAGCGATGGCGAGAGCGCTGCCGTCCCGCGCGTGGCACCGCGCGCGCCGCGGGCCAACGGTGGCCCGGGCGGCGGTGCGCCGCAGGCGCAGCTTGCGGTCGAAATCGACGTGCAGCCGGCAGACGAGATCCAGGCGCGTGGCAGGCTGGAGATACAGAGCTTCGCCGCACTGATCGAGCTGGCGCGGGAGAAGCGCGAGGCCTCGCTCGCGCTCCAGCTCGCCGAGGACGTGCATCTGGTGCGCTTCGAACGAGGCCGGATCGAGTTCCGGCCCGGCGCGCGGGCGCCACGCGATCTCGCCAATCGCCTCGGCCGCCTGCTCGGCGAGTGGACCGGCGAGCGCTGGCTGGTCAGCGTGTCGGGCGAATCGGGGGCGGCTCCGCTGGCCGAGCAGCAGCGGGTGCAGGAACAGAGCCGACGCGACGCACTGCTCGACGATCCACTGGTGAAGGCGGCGCTCGAGACCTTTCCCTCGGCGCGGGTGGTCGCGCGGCGCGACACCGAGCCGCTTACGATCGACGAGGGCGAAGAGGATACGCCGCCTTCCGAGTGACAGCCGGCTCCTCCCGGAACAATCAGGAGCGAGAGCAGCGATGAAGAACCTCGGCCAGATGATGCGGCAGGCCCAGGAGATGCAGGCCAAGATGAACGAGCTCCAGGAGCGCCTCGCCGCCGCGGAGGTCGAGGGCGCTTCCGGCGGCGGGCTGGTGTGCGCGGTCTTGAACGGCAGGGGCGAGCTGAAGAGCCTCAAGATCGATCCGGCGCTGGTCGATCCGCAGGAAATCGAGGTGTTGGAGGACTTGGTGGTGGCTGCGGTCAACGACGCCAAGTCAAAAGTCGAAGCCAAGATGGCCGAAGAGATGCGCAAGCTGACCGGCGGATTGGAGTTGCCGCCGGGTTTCAAGCTGCCGTTCTGACGCGGTCCGTCGTAGCCTTCCTGACCCGAACAACAGCCGTACCGCGAGTCCGCCTTGGCTGCCGCAGAGATCGAGAAGCTGATCCAGCTCTTCGCCCGCCTGCCGGGTTTGGGACCGCGCTCGGCGCGGCGCGCGGTTCTGCATCTAATGAAGAAGCGCGAGCAGGCTATGCTGCCGCTCGCCAGCGTGCTCGCGCGGGCCGCCGAGACGGTCAAAACCTGTTCGCGCTGCGGTAATCTCGACGGCGAGGATCCCTGCGCGCTCTGCCGCGATCCGAAACGCGCCAACGGACTGCTCTGCGTTGTGGAGGAGGTCGGCGATCTCTGGGCGCTGGAGCGCAGCGGCGCCTTCAAAGGCCGCTATCACGTTTTGGGCGGCACGCTTTCGGCGCTCGACGGGCGCGGGCCGGAACAGCTCAACATCGCTGGGCTGGTGACACGCCTCGCCGAGCCGGAACCTGGCGAGCCGCCGGTCACTGAGCTGATCTTGGCACTTTCGGCGACCGTTGAGGGCCAGACCACGGCTCACTATCTGGCCGAGCGGCTACGTGGCCAGAGCGTCACGGTGACGCGGCTCGCCCACGGCCTTCCCGTCGGCGGCGCGCTCGATTATCTGGATG
>JBOHKJ010000128.1:0-20144 GCA_050728975.1 Kiloniellales bacterium
GCGCTCGACGCCGCGCGCCAGAAGCAGGCCGCGCTGGCCCAGCAAGCCGCCGCCGTCGCCTCGCGCCTCTCCGCGCTCGAAGACGCACTGGAACAGCTGAGCGGCGACCGTCGCGAGACCGAGGAAGCCCTGGCGCAGGCGGAGGCCGATCGCGAGGCCCTGCCGCCGCTCGACCAGGCGCGCGCCAGGCTCGGCGAGCTGCGCAGAGCACTCGCCGAGGAGCGGCGCCAGTTCGCCGACTGCCAGAGCGCGGTCGATCGCCTGGAGCGCGAGGCCGAGGCGCGCAGCGAGCGGCTCGCCGCCGTCGCCGTCGAGACGAATTCCTGGAGCGAGCGCAGCGATGCTGCCAAGCGCCATCTGGCCGAGCTGGATTCCCGGCGCCGCGCGCTCGAAGAGGAGATCGCCGCACTCGCTGAGCGGCCGGCGGAGATCGCCACCGCCCGCCAGGCGCTCATCGGTCGCATCGAGGAAGCGGCGGAAAAGCACCGCGCCACCGCCGACAGGCTGGCGATCGGCGAGACCCGGCTCGGCGATGCCGACCGGCGGCTCAAGGCCGAGGAGCAGGCGCTCGCAACCTGCCGCGAGGAGCGGGTGCGGATCGAGGCCGCGGTGGGCCAAGCCGAGCACGAGCTCGCGCATCTCGTGGCGCGGGTGCGGGAGCGCCTCGACTGCGCGACGGGCGAGCTCGCCGCCGTGGCCGAGCTCGACCCCAGCCAGGAGCTACCGGCGCGCGACGAAGTGGACGCCAAGCTGCAGCGCCTGCTGCGCGAGCGCGACAACATGGGCCCGGTCAATCTGCGCGCCGAGGCCGAGGCCGAGGAGCTCGATCAACGGATCGCCGGCATGCAGTCGGAGCGTAGCGACCTCGTCGCCGCCATCGGCCGCCTGCGCCAAGGCATCTCCAGCCTCAACCGCGAAGGGCGCGAGCGCCTGCTGGCGGCCTTCGAGCAGGTCAACAACCACTTCTCCGAGCTGTTCGTGCGGCTGTTCGGCGGCGGGCGGGCCCATCTGGCGCTGACCGAGGCCGAGGACCCGCTGGAAGCCGGCCTCGAAATCATGGCGAGCCCGCCGGGCAAGCGCCTCCAGGTCATGTCGCTGCTGTCCGGCGGCGAGCAGGCGCTGACCGCGCTCGCGCTCCTGTTCGCGGTCTTCCTCACCAACCCGGCGCCGATCTGCGTGCTGGACGAGGTGGACGCGCCGCTCGACGACTCCAACGTCGACCGCTTCTGCTCGCTGGTCGAGGAACTGGCTCACAGCACCTCGACCCGCTTCCTGGTCATCACCCACCACCGCATGACGATGTCCCGGGTCGACCGCCTCTACGGCGTCACCATGTCCGAGCGCGGGGTTAGCCAGCTGGTCTCGGTCGACCTGATGGCGGCCGAGCGGCTGCGCGAGAGCGCCTGACACGCACCCCGGAGAAGCCCGGAAACCCTGGACTTTTGGCCGCTTTTCGGCGCCGGCTCGCGCCTTGACAGCCTTCGGGGCCGTCACTAAGGTGCGCCCGCGTTTTCGGGGGATCGGGCGGCGCCGTTCGACGGCGCCGGAACGGACTCCGCAAGGGCGCCCGGCCTATGACCGACGACCGACCCCCGCCTTCCCTTGACGAGCTCGACGCCAGGCTCGACGCGGCGCGGGAACGCCAGTCGGACAAGGCCGACGATCGAAAGACGGTGCGGACCAGCGGCCTCGGCTTTGCCATGAGGATCGGGGTCGAGTTGGTCGCCGCATTAGTCGTCGGGGTCGGGATAGGAATTTTGCTGGATCGTTGGTTGGGCACCACGCCCTGGCTGATGATCCTGTTTTTCGTTCTCGGTGCCGCCGCCGGCATCCTGAATCTCTACCGGCTGGTCGGCGGCTTCGGCTACGCCCCCGGCTACGGCAAAAAGGGGACGGACGAGAGGGACTAAGGAACAAATGGCCGAAGCCGCAGGACACGACGCCCACAGCCCGCTCGCCCAGTTCGAAATCCATCCCCTGATCCCCTTCAAGATTGGCGGGCTGGACCTCTCCTTCACCAACTCGTCGCTCGCGATGGCGATCGCGCTGACCGGGGTGACGGTGTTCCTGGTCGGCGGGATGCGGCGCGAGGCGATGATTCCCGGGCGTTGGCAGAGCGCGGCGGAGCTGGCCTACGAATTCGTCGGCGGCCTGATTCGCGACACCGTCGGGAGCGAAGGGCGCAAGTATTTCCCCTTCGTCTTCACGCTCTTCATGTTCATCCTGTTCGGCAACCTGCTGGGGATGATGCCCTACGGGTTCACCTTCACCAGCCATATCGTCGTCACCTTCGCGCTGGCCGCGGTGGTCTTCGTCGGCGTGACGATCCTCGGCTTCGCCAAGCACGGGGTGCACTTCCTGCACTTCTTCGTGCCGCCCGGCGTGTCGGTGCTGCTGTGGCCCCTGATGATCCCGATCGAGATCATCTCCTACCTCTCGCGCCCGATCAGCCTCTCGGTGCGCCTGTTCGCCAATCTCACCGCCGGCCACACCATGCTGAAGGTCTTCGCCGGCTTCGTGATCAGCCTCGGCATCGTCGGCGGCTGGTTGCCCTTCGCTTTCGTGGTGGCGCTGACGGGGCTCGAGTTCCTGATCGCCTTCCTCCAGGCGTACGTCTTCACCATCCTTACCTGCTTCTACATAAAAGACGCCCTGCACATGCACTAGGCATGGCGCTCGGCGGGCGACGGCAAATCAGAAAGGGACAGACTGATGGAAGCTGATGCTGCGAAACTGATCGGTGCGGGCCTGGCCGCTGTCGGCGTGATCGGCGCCGGTATCGGTATCGGCAATATCTTCGCCGCCTTTATCTCCTCGGTGGCGCGCAACCCGGCCGCGGCGCCCAGCGTCACGCCGATGACCTGGATCGGCTTCGCCCTGGTCGAAGCCATCGCGCTCTACGCGCTTGTCGTCGCGCTGCTGCTGCTCTTCGTGTTCTGATCGTCCGAGGAAAGGGCCGCGGTCCCCTCGGGACCGCGGGCGAACGCGGAGCGACCGATGCCGCAACTCGACCCGACAAGCTTTGCCTCCCAGATCTTCTGGCTGGTCGTCATCTTCCTGGCGCTCTATTTCGTCATTTGGAAGCTGGCGCTGCCGAAGGTCGCGCGGGTGCTCGAAGAGCGGCAGAGTCACATCGACGAGCTGCTGGACAAGGCCTCCAAGCTGAAGGACGAGGCCGCGGCCGTGCTCGCCGACTACGAGAAGGCGCGGGCCGACGCCCAGGCCCAGGCCCAGGCCCTGCTGCGCGAGGCGCAGGAGCAGATGGCCGCCGAGGCCGCCAAGCGCCAGCAGGAGATCGGCGCCAAGCTGGCCGAGGAGGGACGCGCCGCGGAAGCGCGCATCGCGGACGCGCGCGAACAGGCCATCGGCAACCTGAAGAAGGTCGCCGTCGAAGTCGCGAGCTCGGCGACCGCAAAGCTGATCGGCAGCGCGCCCAGCGCCGAGCGGGCCGCCAAGGCGGTCGACGCCGCCGCCAAGGGAGCGACGTGATGTTCAGCGATCCGACCTTCTGGGTAGCCGTCGCTTTCTTCGTTTTCCTGGCCGCGGTGTCCAAGCCGCTGGTGCGCGCCGCCGTTGCGGGACTGGACGCCCGTGCGGCACGCATCCGCAAGGAGATCGAGGAAGCCGAGACGCTGCGCGAGGAAGCGCACCGCATGCTCGCCGACTACAAGCGCCGGCTGCGCGACTCCGCCAAGGAAGCGACGGCTCTGGTGGAGCACGCGAGGGTCGAGGCCGAGCGGTTGCGCGCGCAGGCGGTCGCCGACCTCGAAGCTTCGCTCGAGCGCCGCGAGCAGGCAGCGCGCGAGAAGATTGCCCAGGCCGAAGGGTCGGCGATCAAGGAGATCCGCAACCGGGCGGTCGACCTCGCCGTCGCCGCGACCGCGCGACTGGTAGCCGAAGGGCTCGACCAGGGCCAAGGCAAGACGCTGCTCAGCAAGGCGATCGGCGAGCTGCCGGGCAAGCTGCATTAGTGCAAGCCGCCGCGCGCCCTTCCGGGGCGCCGCAACCCAAGGCCGGTCTCTTGCGACCGGCCTTTTCCATTGCCGGTTCTACTGCTGGCCGGCGAGCTGCTTGCCGGCCGGATGCCCGGCCCCGGCGATCTCGCGGATCAGCTTGGCGCGGATCGCGGTCGCGAAGTCTTCGAACGACTGAGCGACGATGACGAAGGCGCCGGGACCGCCGATCACGCTCGTCTCGTAATAGATGTCGAGATCGATCGCCGGCGGGCCGCCCCAGCTGCTGGGCCGGTTGTTGACAATCGGCAGCCCGTTGATGGTGATGCCGGCGGCGACCGCCTCGTCGCGCGCCATGTTCACAGGCCGGCCGCGATTGTTGTAGCCGTCGCCCGAGATGTCGATCACCTTGCGCCCACCGGCGAAGGGGCTCACGGCCAGCCGCCCGACGCCGTAGTCGATGGCGCCGCTGATCGAGGTCCAGCGTGCCGAGGTGAAGGGCGTCTGCTCCAGCTTGGTGGCCAGCTCCTTGGCGTCGGCGGCACCCCCCAGCAGCATCCAGTCGACGATAGTGGTGGTGTAGCCGTCGTGGGCCCATTCGAAATAGGTGACCCCGATCCGGCCGAGCTGGCCCGCAGCGATGGCGGAGATCACCGTCGGGTCTTTGAAGGCATCGATGTAGCCCTGGCGCTGCAGGGCGCCCTCGACACCGTCGACGCTGCCTGATACGTCGATCGCCAGCACCAGCTGCAGATCGACCGTGGTCTGGGCAGCGGCGAGGCGTGGAACACAGGCGAGCGCGAGCGTCAGCACCAAAATTACCAGCCGGGCAGGGCGCTGCATGGGGGAAACCTCCCGCTCAAGGGCTCTCGCTCGTCCCCCTTATCATGCCTGAAACGACCCGCTGCCGCCATGGCGCCTCGATGTGCCAGATCGCAGCGAAAATCCGCGCCTATTCGGCGGCGTCGCGGTAGCTCTCGAGCGGCGGGCAGGCGCAGACCAGGTTGCGGTCGCCGTAAACGTTGTCGACGCGCCCAACCGGCGGCCAGTACTTGCCGGCCTTGAGCGCGGCGACCGGATAGCCGGCCTCGGCGCGGCTGTAGGAATGCGGCCAGTCGTCGGCCGTCAGCTCCTCGACGGTGTGCGGCGCGCGGCGCAACGGGTTGTCGTCGCGGTCCCAAACACCCTCCTCGACCCGGCGAATCTCCGCGCGGATCGCGATCATGGCGTCGCAAAAGCGATCGAGCTCACGCTTCGATTCCGATTCGGTCGGCTCGATCATCAGCGTGCCGGCGACCGGGAACGACATGGTGGGCGCGTGGAAGCCGTAGTCGATGAGGCGCTTGGCGACATCGTCGACCGTGATGCCGCTGGTCTGCTTCAGCGGTCTCAAATCGACGATGCACTCGTGGGCCACGAGGCCACCGCGGCCGCGGTAGAGCACCGGATAGTGCTCCTCCAATCGTCTCGCGATGTAGTTGGCATTGAGTATTGCGACCTCGGTCGCCTTGCGCAGGCCGGCGCCGCCCATCATTGCGATGTAGCTCCAGGAGATCGGCAGGATGCCGGCCGAGCCCCAGGGGGCGGCGGCGACCGCACCGACGCCGGTCGCGGGCCCGGCCTCGGAAATCAGCGGATGGTTCGGCAGATAGGGCGCCAGATGCGCGGCGACCCCGATCGGTCCCACGCCCGGCCCGCCGCCGCCGTGAGGAATGCAGAAGGTCTTGTGCAGGTTCATGTGCATCACGTCAGCGCCGATGGTGGCGGGCCGCGCGATGCCGAGCAGCGCGTTCAGGTTGGCTCCGTCCATGTAGACTTGGCCGCCGTTGTCGTGGACGATTCGGCAGATCTCGACGATGGCCTCCTCGAAGACGCCATGGGTGGAAGGATAGGTGACCATCAGCGCCGCCAGCTTCGTCTTGTTGGCCTCGGCCTTGGCCTTGAGGTCGGCGAGGTCGATGTTGCCGGCTTCGTCGCAATCGACGACAACGACCTTCAGTCCGGCCAAAGCGGCGCTTGCCGGGTTGGTGCCGTGCGCGGAAGAGGGAATGAGACAGAGGTTGCGTGCGCCCTCGCCGCGCTCCTGGTGATGCTTGCGGATCGCCAGCAGGCCGGCGTATTCGCCCTGGGAGCCGGCGTTGGGCTGCAGCGACACCGCGGCGAAGCCGGTGAGGTCGGCCAGCATCCCTTCGAGCTCGGCGAAAAGCGCACGATAGCCCTCGGCCTGGGCCTTGGGAACGAAGGGGTGGATGTCGGAAAGCTCCGGCCAGGTGATGGGAATCATCTCCGTGGTGGCGTTCAGCTTCATGGTGCAGGAGCCGAGCGGAATCATCGCCCGGTCGAGTGCGATGTCCTTGTCCATCAGGCGGCGCAGGTAGCGCAGCATCTCTGTTTCCGAGCGATGCTCCTGGAACACCGGATGCTCGAGGAACCTGCTCGCACGCCGCTGCGTGGCGGGAATAGCATCGGCGGTTTCGACGTCGAGCGCCGCCACCGTGAAGCCCGCCGGCTTGCCGGCGAAGGCCTGCCAGAGTGCCGCCAGATCTTCGGCGGTCGCGGTCTCGTCAAGCGAGATAGCGAACCGGTCCCTGCCGGCGACCCGCAGGTTGTAGCCGGCCGCCTCGGCCCGCTCGACGATCTCCCGAGCCTTGCCGGGCACCGCAATCGTAATGGTATCGAAGAAGCTGGGGTTCTCGATCGCAAAACCCAGCCGCTTCAAGCCGGCCGCCAGCACCGCCGTCAGGCGATGGACGCGGCGCGCGATGCGCGTCAGGCCCTCGGGCCCGTGATAGACCGCGTAGAAGGCCGACATCACTGCCAGAAGCACCTGGGCAGTGCAGATGTTGCTGGTCGCCTTCTCGCGCCGGATGTGCTGCTCGCGAGTCTGCAGCGCGAGACGCAGCGCGCTTCGGCCGTGGCTGTCGATCGAAACCCCGACCAGGCGCCCGGGAACCGAGCGCTTGTACTCGTCCTTGGTCGCCATGAAGCCGGCGTGCGGCCCGCCGTAGCAGAGCGGAACGCCGAAGCGCTGCGCGCTGCCGACCACGATGTCGGCGCCCAGCTCGCCCGGCGGCGTCAGCAGCGTAAGCGCCAGCAGATCGCTCGCCACCACCGCCAGCGCGCCCTTGTCGTGCGCGCGCTCGATCAGCGCCTTCGGGTCGCCGAGCGCGCCGCCGCTGCCCGGATACTGCAGCAGCAGGCCGAAGTAGTCGCTCTCCGCGGCAAGCTTGTCGCCCGGCACCACCGCCACCTCGATGCCGAGCGGACGCGCGCGGGTTTCGACCACGGCAATCGTCTGCGGGTGGCAGTCGGCCTCGACCACAAAGCGCCGGCTCTCGCTCTTGGCGAGATGCAGCGCCATGTTCATGGCCTCGGCCGCCGCCGTCGCCTCGTCGAGCAGCGACGCATTGGCGAGCGCCATGCCGGTAAGATCGGCCACCATGGTCTGGAAGTTGAGCAGCGCTTCGAGGCGGCCCTGGGAGATTTCGGGTTGATAGGGCGTGTAGGCGGTGTACCAGCCCGGATTCTCAAGCACATTGCGAAGAATCACGGGCGGCGTAATGCAGCCGTAATAACCCAGTCCGATAAAGGACTTGAGAATCCTGTTCCGGCCGGCCAGGCGGCGCAGGTAGGTCAGCGTGGCCGTTTCGCTGCGCGCCTCGGCGAGACCGAGCGGCCGCTTCGAGCGGATCGAAGGCGGCACGGCACGATCGATCAGCGCGTCGAGCGACTCGATGCCGAGCGTATTCAGCATGGCGGCGATCTCTTCGTCACCCGGGCCGATGTGGCGGCGAACGAACTCCGTCGATCGATCGAGCTCGCGGAGCGGTCCTGCTTTAACGGTCATTTTTTTGTTCCGGCTGCTGCCATAGGTGCGTTCACTGGGCCTCGTTCTTGGACCTTGACGTGCGCGCGATAGGCGGCTTCGTCCATCAGCCCGTCCAGCTCGCCTTTGCCCGCGACCTTCAACTTGAAGAACCAGCCTTCGCCCTGCGGGTCCTTGTTCACCAGCGAGGGATCGCCGGTCAGCGCGTCGTTGGCCGCGGTCACCTCGCCAGAAACCGGGGCGTAGATCTCGCTCGCCGCCTTCACCGATTCGACGACCGCCGCTTCCTTGCCCTTCTCGAGCTTTTTGCCGACCGCCGGCAGCTCGACGAAGACGACGTCGCCGAGCTGCTCCTGGGCGTAGTCGGAGATCCCCACCGTGGCGATGTCGCCCGCCAGCGCGATCCATTCGTGGTCCTCTGTGTATCTGCGTTCGCTCATGCGGCTCCCCTGTTCGTGAGTCTCTGGTCCGGTCAATCGCGCCGATAGCGATGGGCGACGAAAGGCAGCTTGACGACGCGGCAGGGGCGCCCCTGTCCGCGCACCTCGGCCGTCACTTCGTTGCCGGGTTTTGCCGCCTCGGCGGCGAGATAGCCCATGGCGAGCGGCCCGCCGAGACTCGGTCCGAAGCCGCCGCTGGTGACCCGGCCGAGGTTTGTCCCGGCGCCGTCGGTGAGCGCGCTGCCTTCGCGCACCGGTGCGCGCCCCTCGGGCCTGAGGCCGACGCGGCAGCGCGGCGCGCCCTCCGCCAACTGCTTCCGGATGACCCGCGCACCCGGGAAGCCGCCGGCCTCGCGCCGCCGCTTGGGAACCGCCCAGGCGAGTCCCGCCTCCACCGGCGTGGTCGTAGTGTCGATGTCGTGGCCGTAGAGGCAAAGCCCTGCCTCCAGGCGCAGAGAATCGCGCGCGCCGAGACCGATGGGCGCCACCTCCGGCTGTCCCATGAGCCGACGCGCCAGATCCTCAGCCGCATCGGCCGGGAGCGAGATCTCGAAGCCATCCTCGCCGGTGTAGCCGGAACGGCTGACGCGGCAGGGAATCCGGTCGACCACGATCTCGGCGCTCGCCATGAAGGAGAGATCCGCAACGCTCGGCGCCAGGCGCGCCAAGGCGGCAACCGCCTCCGGCCCCTGCAAGGCGAGCAGCGCGCGATCCTCCAGCATGCGCGCCTCGGCAGCCTTCAGATTGCGCTGAAGGTGCGCGAAATCCGCCTCCTTGCAGGCCGCATTCACCACCAGGAAAAGATGATCGCCGGCGTTGGCGATCATCAGGTCATCGAGGATTCCGCCGTCCTCGTTGGTGAAGAAGCTGTAACGTTGCGTGCCCTCGGCAATTCCGGCGACGTCGGCCGGAAGCAGCGCTTCCAGCGCCTTGGCACGATCGGCGCCATCGATCCGTAGCTGCCCCATGTGGGAGACGTCGAACAGCCCAGCTTTCTCGCGCGTATGCTCGTGCTCGGCGATGATTCCGCGCGGAAACTGGACCGGCATCTCATAGCCGGCGAAGGGAACGAGGCGCGCGTCCAGCGCCACGTGAAGATGGTGGAGCGGCGTGCGCTTCAGCGGCGAGCCATCGGCAGTTGGGGCGGTCACTCTGGACTTGGTCCTTGAACGGCAAAGGGGCTTCGTCCAGGACCGCCGCTTTCGTTGCGGACCTGGCCCCCTCTGTCATCGAACCTGAGAGAATCGCCGCGATTCCGCGAGGGATGCCCGGCTTACCCCTTCGGTGAAGCACGGGCTCGCCGTCTCGGCATCGCCCGCGCCTGCTTTCCAGAGACGCCGATCCCTAGCGGTCCTTCTGCCTGAGAGTTTCCGGGGCGGTTGCTCCTTCGGCGCCGGTCCCTGGCAATTCGGACCGGTCTCTCCCGCAGGGGATCTTCGGCTGTCCCGACGACGTCCCGACTTTTCAGGCGGGCCATCGCGAGGCGCAGCCAAGCTACTCTATCTCTCCGGAATGTCAACCGGGCTGCGGTTTCAACGATTTGCGCGGTTGTAGTCCAACTCGCTGCGCGACATCTCCAGACCGACGACGATCGTGTAGTCGTCGCCGTCCTCGCCGGCCTTGAGCGGAATTCGCGGGAAGACCTCGTCCTCGGTCGCGAGACGCGTCAGATTTCCGCTGAAGGGAATGGAGACGTCGAAGGCCTCCCACGCCGCCACTTGCCGATCCTGGGTCAAGATGGCGACGAAATAGACGAGGTCGGCGCGGCCGCTCTGGTTGGCCGGCCCCTGGGCGGCGGCAATCCGGACCTTCATGGTGGTCTCGATTACCGGCCCGTCGTAGACGCAGGCCACCTGGAGGCCAAGGATCTCAGCTTCGAACTCGATATCGGTAAGGTCCCGCCCCTGGCCGTCGAAGCGCACCAGCTTGCCGGAATCCTCCGGAGCGATGGCCAGCGGACAGGGCGGCGCCAGCGCGCTCTCACTGGCGCAGGCAACCAGGACCAGAGGCGACAGCAGCGCGGCGCCGCACTGGACCGCCAGGCGGCCGAAGCGAGGAAAGGACGATGCCATCGCGCTCAAAGCTTGCTGTGGGTGCCGTCGCAGAACGGCCGGTTGGCCGTGGACTTGCAGCCGCAGAGCCAGGCGTCCTTGCTGTCGCTCGCCTCGAACATGACCGGCGAAAGGCCAACCTGACTGTGCGAGCCGTCGCAGAAGGGCTGCTTCTTGCTCCGTCCGCAGGCGCACCAGAAATACTTGCGGCCGGCCACCAGCGTTACCTTGTAGGGTGCTTTTTGGGCCGGAATCGGCTCCGCCATGGGCTCTTTCCTTGCGTTCGCTTCCTATATTACTACTGTGCGGATAGGCAGCCGCCCGCCTCGACTCGGCAAAATGCCTCGCTGGCCGAGCGGGACTTTAAGAGACGGCCGGGCCTGGGACAAGAGCAGCGGGCCCTCCTCAAGAACCCGGAATTGGGGACCGAACGGAAGAGCTATGAGCAAGCAACGATTGACGATTCTCTTGGCCACGCCGCGCGGCTTCTGTGCCGGGGTCGAACGCGCGATCGAGATCGTCGAGCGGGCGATCGAGAAGTTCGGGCCGCCGGTCTACGTTCGCCATGAGATCGTCCACAATCGCTACGTCGTGGCCGAGCTCGAAGGCAAGGGCGCGATCTTCGTCGAGGAGCTGGCCGCGGTTCCGGAAGGAGCGCCGGTCATCTTCTCCGCGCACGGCGTACCCAAATCGGTGCCGGCCGAGGCCGGGCGCCGGCGCCTGATCTCGCTCGACGCGACCTGCCCGCTGGTCAGCAAGGTGCATCGTGAAGCCGAGCGCCATGCGCGCAGCGGGCGCCAGATGATTCTGATCGGCCATGCCGGCCATCCTGAGGTGGTCGGCACCATGGGCCAGCTGCCGCCCGGTGCCATCATTCTGATCGAGAACGCCACAGACATCGAGAAGATCGAAGTCCGGGACCCGGACAAGCTCGCCTACCTCACCCAGACCACGCTCTCGGTCGACGACACGGCGGAAATCGTCGCCGCGCTCAAACGCCGCTTTCCGAAGATCGACGGGCCCAAGAAGGAGGATATCTGCTACGCCACCACCAACCGGCAGCAGGCGGTGAAGGCGATCGCGTCCGCTTGCGACGCGCTTCTGGTGGTGGGCGCGCCGAATTCCTCCAACTCGCAACGCCTGGTGGAGCTTGCGGCGAAGCTCGGCTGCTACGCCACTCTGGTGCAACGGGCGAGCGACATCGACTGGCGGCAACTCGAGAATGCGCGCCGCCTCGGCATCACCGCCGGCGCCTCGGCACCGGAAATCCTGGTGCAGGAGGTGATCTCTGCCTGTCGCGCGCGCTTCGAGGTCACCATCGAGGAAGTGAAGGTGACCGAGGAGTCAGTCCAGTTCAAGCTGCCGCGCTCGCTCACCGAAGACGCGCTCATCGCTTGAACGTCCGGGCGACGCTCGACAGTCCCCTCCCAACAGCCAACGCACGCAGCGGCAAAGGCACCCACGGGTTCTGATGGCCGTCTACACGGAAGTCAGCGACGAAGAGCTGCAGGAGTTTCTGCGAGCCTACGACCTGGGCGAGCTCACCTCCTGCAAGGGAATCGCGGAGGGGGTGGAGAACTCCAACTACCTGCTGCGCACCGGCGCCGGCAGTTTCATTTTGACGCTCTACGAAAAGCGCGTTCACGCCGGGGACCTGCCGTACTTCCTCGGCCTGATGGAGCATCTCGCCGCCAAGAACGTCGCCGTGCCGCTGCCGGTCAAGGCGCGCGACGGCAAGGCGCTGCGCAGCCTCTGCGGCCGCCCGGCGGCGATCGTATCGTTCCTCGACGGGCTGTGGCCGCGGCGCATTCTGCCCTGGCACTGCCAGGCGCTCGGCAGCGGTCTGGCGCAGCTTCATATCGCTGGCGCCGACTTCGAGAGGACGCGTGCGAACAACCTTTCGGTCGACGGCTGGCGGCCGCTGTTCGAATGCTGCGCGGGGCGCGCCGACGAGGTCGAGGAAGGGCTCGCCGAAGCGCTGGCGAAAGAGCTTGCCGCGCTGGAGGCCGGCTGGCCCGATGCACTGCCGGCCGGCGTCATCCATGCCGATCTGTTTCCCGACAACGTCTTCTTCCTCGGCCAGCGGCTGTCGGGGATGATCGACTTCTATTTCGCCTGCAACGATTTCTTCGCCTACGACCTCGCGATCTGTCTCAATGCCTGGTGCTTCGAGAAAGACAACGCATTCAATGTAACCAAGGCGCGGCATTTGCTGCAGGCCTACCGCGGGGTGCGGCCCTTTTCAAAGGAAGAGCTGACCGCGCTTCCGCTGCTGGCTCGTGGCAGCGCGCTGCGTTTTCTTTTGACCCGGCTCTACGACTGGCTGAACCGTCAGGAGGGCGCGCTGGTGGCGCCCAAGGACCCGCGCGAGTACCTGCGCAAGCTGCGCTTCCACCAGGCGGTACGCGGTCCCGGCGCCTACGGACTGGATTGATCGCGGTGACGGCAGCCAACCGCGTGGAGGTCTTCACCGACGGCGCCTGCTCCGGAAATCCGGGGCCGGGCGGCTGGGGCGCGATCCTGCGCTACCGCGGCAATGAGAGGGAGCTTTCCGGCTTCGATCCCGCCGCCACCAACAACCGCATGGAGATGATGGCGGCGATCTCGGCGCTCGAGGCGCTGACGCGCCCCTCTGCCATCGACCTCTATACCGACAGCACCTATCTGCGCGACGGCGTGCTACACTGGCTCAAGGCTTGGAAGGCGCGCGGCTGGAAGACCGCCGACAAGAAGGCGGTCAAGAACATCGACCTGTGGCAGCGCTTGGAGGCCGCCATCGGCCGCCACCAGGTCGAATGGCATTGGGTGCGCGGCCACGCTGGCCACCCGGAGAACGAGCGCGCCGACGCGCTCGCCCGGGCGGCGATCGTCGCAGGCCGGAAGGGAAAGCCCTGAGCTAGAGCGCCTTCAGAATCGCATCGGCGCTGGAAACCTCGAAGGCGCCAGCCTGTTCGACGTTCACCGTCTTGGCCACGCCATCCTTCACCACCATGGCATAGCGCTGCGAACGCTTGCCCATGCCGCGCTCGGTGAGGTCGAGCTCCAGTCCGATCGCGCGGGCAAAATCGCCGCTGCCGTCGGCCAGCATCTCGACCTTGCCGTCGGCGCCCTGGTCCTTGCCCCAGGCTCCCATGACGAAGGCGTCGTTGACCGATATGCAGGCGATGGCGTCGACGCCCTTGGCCTTGAGATCCACGGCCTTCTCGACGAAGCCCGGGAGGTGCTTGGCAGAGCAGGTCGGGGTATAGGCCCCCGGCAGGCCGAAGACCACGACCGTCTTGCCCTTGAAGAAGTCGTCGGTTTTGACCTCCTGGATGCCGTCGCTGGTCTTCTGCCGCAGCGTGACGCTCGGGATACGGTCGCCGGCCTTTATAGTCATGTTGCTTCCCCTCGTTAGATTTCCTCGTGGAGCTCGCGTGGCCGGCGTGGCCCGCCGCGCTGCCGGTGAAGATGGCCTCGCGGCGCCGGCTTGCCAAGCGCCGCAATGGTTCGGAACCTCCGTGGAGTGGCCGGTCAGCCGTCGCCGGCCGCGCGCGAAAGTGCCGCCAGCACCGCCTCGCTGGTCAGGAGCTCGGGCAGCGCTATCCCCTCGGGCGCACCGGGACCGTAGACCGCGTTGAAGGGGATGCCGTAGCGCCCGAACCTTTCCAGATAGGCCGCGATCGCCGGGTCGGGGCGGGTCCAGTCGCCTTGGAGCGCCACCAGGCCGGGCGCGACCAGCCGCTCGGCGACCGGCGCGCGCTCCAGCACCAGGGCTCTGTTGGCAAGACAGGTGACGCACCACTCGGCGGTCACGTCGACGAACACCACTTTGCCGTCCGCCACCAAGCCGGCGATCCGACTCTCCTCGAGCGGCTGCCAGATGCCCGAGGCCGAGCGCGCGGGCGGCCGCTCGGCCGGAGGCAGCAGCGGCAGGGCAAGCGCGCTCAGTCCCAGCACCACCGCCAAGCCGGGGGCGAGCGTCTTCATCGGTCGGGGACTGAAGCGCCACGCGACCAGCGCCAGGAACAGCCCGGCGAGCAGGCTGCCGATCATCAGCGCCGGCGCGCGGCCGAGCTGGGCAGCGAGCACGCTGGCGAGCCAGAGCGCAGTGCCGAGCAAGGCGATCCCCATCAGGCGCTTCAGCGTCGCCATCCAGGGACCGGGGCGCGGCAGCCAGGCCGCCAGGCGCGGCACGGCCGCCACCGCCAGATAGGGCGTGGCCAGCCCGAGCCCCAGCGCGAGAAATATGGCGGCGATTTCCCCCCAGCCGCGGGCCAGTGCGAAGCCGACCGCGGTGCCGAGGAAGGGCGCCGAACAGGGCGTCGCCAGCAGCGTGGCGAAGACGCCGGTGGCGAAGGCGCCGGCCAGACCCTCTTGCTTGCCGCTCGGATCGGCGCCGGCCCGGCCGGCGACAGGTGTCGCAAATCCGGCAAGGCGCTGCGGCAACGCTATCTCGAACAGGTCGAAGAGGTTGGCGGCGAACAGCGTTACGACGAGCGCCATGGCGGTCAGGAACAGCGGCTGCTGGAACTGCATTCCCCAGCCGACTGCAAGGCCGGCACCCTTGAGCGCGACCGCGACCAAGGCCAGCAGGAGGAAGGAGAAGACGATTCCGGCCGCGGTCGCCAGGAACGAGGACCGCACCGCCGCCGCCGCCCGCCCGCCCTGCTGGGCCACCGAGACCAGCTTCATCGACAGCACCGGCAGCACGCAGGGCATGAAATTGAGGATGAAGCCGCCTAGCAGCGCCAGCGCCAGAATCGCCGCGAGCTCGGAGACACCGACCGACTCGGCACCGGCGACGAAGCGCGCCGTCACCTCGCGCTCCAGCGCGCGCGTGCCGTCGAACAGCGTCAGCGTGAGCGGCGCAGCCTCGATACTCCGGTCGATGCCGGGTGCGGTCGAGACGGACACCGCGAGCCGCGCGCGCTTGCCGCCGTCGGAGAGGGTCACCTCCGGCTTGCCGAACGAGAAGCCGCTCGGGCCCTCGACTAACAGGTCCGGAGCGGCGAAGGGCAGCTCCGAGCGCGCGACGACCTCGAGCCGTGGCATCTCGCGCGAGCCGGTCAATTGTACCCGCTCGAGGCCGAGGCCGTCGCCGGCTCCGCTCCCCGGCACCAACGCCTGGTAGCGCGCCAGCAGAAAAGCGTCGCCGCCGCTGCGCGCCGGACCAGCGGGCAGCGCAAGGCTGAGCGTGGCTTGGTGCGGAATGCAGATCTCTTCGCAGATGAGGTAGTCGACCGCGGCCTTCAGCGCGAGCGGCTGGCCTGGCGTGGCGAGCGTCGCCGCGATCGGCAGCACCACTTCGTCGCTGTAACCGAAGGTCTCGAGACCGAACAGCGAGAAGCGATGGGGAACCGGCCAGGAAACCTCGGTGGCGGCCAGATTCTCGGAGCCGCTCCAATCGATCTCCGGCGGATAGCCGGCATCGCCCGGCGAGCGCCAGTAGATTTTCCAGCCGGGCTCCAGCTCGAAATGCAGACCGAGCCGCACCTCTGTGGATTCGCCGACCGCCTCTTGCGCGGCAATAAGTCGCAGCTTCGCCTGGTCATTGCTTTGCCACGAACCGGCAGCGGCCCACAGCGCCTGAGGGGCCGCTGTCAGAGACACCAGGAGCAACGCGCAAAGCCAGGCAATCCGCCGCTTGCAGGGCCTTGACGGTCGGTTAAGCCAGGGTGCGAGAAAATGCCACATTTGCGTTATTATATAGGACAGAAGCGCAGAATATGCGGGCTCACGAGACCGTGTAGTGTAAGGGGACCGGTGCGGACAAGGACCGCCGAGCGACGCTGCGGGTGTTGAGAGCGCGACTGAAAGGCGAGCGAGCCATGACGGAAACCACAATTGATCCCGATGAGGGCTATCTGACCGGCCAACTGCTGATCGCCATGCCGGGCTTGCGCGACCCGCGCTTCGCCCGGACTGTGATCTACCTCTGCGCCCACAATGGCGACGGCGCCATGGGCCTGGTGATCAATCGCCTCGTGGGATCCCTCACCTTTCCCGACCTGCTGCATCAACTGAGCATCGAGTCACAGTCGCTTGGCGACGAAATCCGTATCCACTTCGGCGGCCCGGTCGAATCGAGCCGCGGCTTCGTGCTGCATTCCCATGACTACCAGCGGGAGAGCACGCTCAAGGTTACCGACGACATGGGCCTGACCGCGACGGTCGACATCCTGCGTGACATCGCCAGCGGCCAGGGACCGCGTAACTCCCTGCTCGCGCTCGGCTACGCCGGATGGGGGCCGGGCCAGCTCGACTCCGAGATTCAGGCCAACGGCTGGCTCCACGTCGGCGCGGACCAAACGCTCGTCTTCGACGACGATCTCGATCACAAGTGGGAGCGCGCAATCGGCAAGCTCGGCATCGATCCCTCGATGCTGTCAACCCAAGCCGGTCGCGCCTAAAACCAGATTCACCGGGTCGAAGGTCGCGGATCGCTGCGCAGCAGGGCGAACAGCCGGTGGTCGCGCCAGCGACCGTCGATCTTGAGATACTGACGGGCGTAGCCTTCCTCCTTGAAGCCCGCCTTGAGCAGCAGCCCCTGGCTCGCCTCGTTCTCGGGCAGACAGGCCGCCTCCAGACGATGCAGCCCCAAGCGATCGAAGCCGTAGTCGACGATCGCAGCAAGCGCCTCCGTCATATAGCCCTGACGCCGGACCGGAGCCCCGATCCAGTAACCGAGGCTCGCGCTCTGGGCGACGCCCCGCCGCAGGTTCGAGAGCGTTATGCCGCCAAGCAGCGCATCGTCCTCGCCACGAAACAGGAAGAAGCTCTGCCCGGAGCCATCCCGCACTTCGGCGCGATACTGGCGCAGCCGCCGGCGATAGCTGCCGCGTGTCAGCGCATCCGCCGGCCAGGTCGGTTCCCAGGGCGCCAGAAAGGTGCGGCTTGCGGCGCGCAGCTGCGACCAGTCACGCCAGTCGCGCTGGGTCGGCGGACGAAGATAGGTGCGCGGCCCTTCGAGCACTGGACCGGCGGTGAATTTTCCCCGCAGCGAGATGAACAGCATGGGTCTCTTCAAGCGAGGCGGGCAGCGATGCGCTCGAACGGCTCCACATCGCCGATCGGGCCGATCGCCGCCAGCGTAAGCGGCCCGCTCTGCAGCCGTGCCGCGAAGCGCTCGATTGCGACCTCATCGACCGCGTCGACCTTGGCGACCACTTCCTCGACCGGTACCGGCCGGCCGTAGATGAGAAGCTGCTGGGCCAGCTGCTCGGCGCGCGAGCTGCTGCTCTCACGGCTCATCAACAGCGAGGCCTTGAGCTGCGCGCGCGCCGCAGCCAGCTCGTCCGGTTGAATGCCCGCCATTGTCTTGGCGAGCTCGTCGCAAACTACCGGAACGAGCTCGCTCACCTCGCGCGGGCCGGTGCCGGCATAAACGCCGAACAGGCCGCCGTCGCTATAGGAGGAGGTGAAGCTGTAGATCGAGTAGACCAGCCCACGCTTCTCGCGCACCTCCTGGAACAGGCGAGAGGACATGCCGCCGCCGAGCAGGGTCGAGTAGACCGAGGCGGCATAGTAGTCCGGGTCGCCGTAGGGCACCGACTGGAAACCGAGCAGGATGTGAACCTGCTCCAGCCCGCGCTCCTCGCGCGTCTCGCCCCCGCTGTAGCGGGCCGGCTCGAGCGGGTGTTCGGGCACGGCAGGCAGATCGCCCATGGCCGAGGCGACCTGATCGACCAGTCGTGCATGATCGACCTTGCCGGCCGCGGCGAAGATCATGCCCTCGGCACCGTAGCTGTGGGCCATATAGGAGAGCAGAGCTTTGCGGTCGAGCTTCGATACCACCTCGTCGCGGCCGAGCACCGGGCGACCCATCGGCTGGTCGGGATAGGCAGCCTCCTGGAAGCGGTCGAAGATGATGTCGTCCGGCGTATCCTCGGCCTGGCCGATCTCCTGCAGCACCACCGCGCGCTCGCGTTCCAGCTCGCCTTCGTCGAACACCGAGTGCTGGAGAATGTCGGAAAGGATGTCGACTGCCAGCGGCGCATCACCCGCCAGCACCTTGGCGTAGTAGGCCGTGTTCTCGCGGCTGGTATAGGCATTCAGATGGCCACCGACCGCTTCGATGTCGCGCGCGATATCGAAGGCGCTGCGCCGCCTGGTGCCCTTGAATGCCATATGCTCCAGGAGATGCGCGACGCCGTTGATCGCCGCCGGCTCGTGACGCGTGCCGGCCGCGACCCAGATGCCGAGCGACACCGTCTCGATCCCCGGCATGGGATCGCTCGCTATCCGCAGCCCGTTGTCGAGACGGGTTACCTCTATGCTCATGCCGCTCCCTTCATGCTGCTGCGCCGGCGAATCTCCTCGCGCACGGCGGCGAGATCGGCCGGCAACTCGATCATGCGCTCCGGTCGCTCCAGAAGATCGGCGAGTTGCGCCGGAAGCGTGGGCCTGACGCGGGTCGCTTTCTCCACCGCGTCCGGAAACTTCGCCGGATGGGCGGTCGCCAGCGCCACCCGCGGCAGCGCCGGGTCGAAAGTGGCGGCCCGCAGCGCAGCAACGCCGATCGCACTATGCGGATCGACCAGCTCGCCGGTCGTGCGACGGATCCGGGCGATCTCGGCCAAGGTGCCGGGATCGTCCAGGCTGAAGCCCGAGAAGGCGCCCATCACTTCGTGCTGGAAGCGGCGACCGACTGCAAGACTGCCGTCGCGGCGGAATCCTTTCATTGCCGCGGCAAGCACCGCGCCGTCGCGGTCGTAGAGATCGAACAGCAATCGCTCCAGGTTGCTCGAAATCTGGATGTCCATCGAGGGCGAATAGCTCGGCACGACTTCGCCAATGGCAAGCTCGCCGCCAGCGAAGAAGCGGGTCAGGATGTCGTTGCGGTTGGACGCGACGATCAGCCCTTCGATGGACAGGCCCATGCGGCGCGCCGCATAGCCGGCGAAGACGTTGCCGAAGTTGCCGCTCGGCACCGAGAAGACGATGCCGCGCCCGGGGGCGCCGAGCGCCACCGCGGCGGCGAAGTAGTAGACGATCTGGGCCATGACGCGGGCCCAGTTGATCGAGTTGACGGCAGCCAGCTTCAATTCGTCGCGCAGGGTTTCGTCGGCGAACAGCGCCTTCACCAGGTCCTGGCAGTCGTCGAAGCTACCCTCGATGGCGATGTTGTGGACGTTGGCAGAGTCCACCGTCGTCATCTGCCGGCGCTGCACCTCCGAGACGCGGCCGCGGGGATGGAGGACGAAGATTTCGATCCGCTCGCGGTCGCGACAGGCCTCGATGGCGGCCGAGCCGGTGTCGCCGGAGGTGGCGCCGATCACCGTGACGCTCGTCCCCTTGGCCTTCAGCAGCGCATCGAACAGGCGGCCCACCAGCTGGAGCGCATAATCCTTGAAGGCCAAGGTCGGTCCATGGAAAAGCTCCAGCAGCCAAGCATTGCGGTCGAGCTGGACCAGCGGAGCGACCGCCTTGTGACCGAAGTCGCGGTAGGTCTCGGCGATCAGCTCGCTCAGCCGCGGCTCGATCAGGCTGCCAGCCATATAGGGGCGGACGATCCGCTCGGCGACCTTGCCATAGGAAAGGCCGGCGAGTGCAGTGATCTCCGCCTCCGACAGCTTCGGCCAGGCTTCAGGCAGATAGAGTCCGCCGTCGCGGGCGAGACCCGCGAGCAAGACCTCATCGAAGCCGAGCGTGGGGGCGCTGCCCCGGGTGGAGATGTAGCGCATGCCTCTGGCCGGTGGCCGGAAAGGGGCCGCTACTCTAGACGGGACGCCGACCTTGCGGCAACTCCGCCTCCCGGCCTAGGAACGGCAGAAAGCCCGCCGTTCGGCGGGCTTTCGCTTGCTGGGCCGTACCGTAAGGGTGCAGGCGGTGGGCTAGTTCCCACTCTTCCTTTTCGGCAATCGGGATCAGGACAAGTAGCGCGCCTCTAGAA
>JBOHKJ010000129.1:0-5613 GCA_050728975.1 Kiloniellales bacterium
ATTCAACCCCGCGCCAAGAATTAACCATGTCGATGCAGACGTCCTGGGGCATTCGATCCTCTTTTTTCAGCGATACCGGGCGGTTAAACGGTATCTTCGAAAGATGGGTCGAGCGGTCGATCGATAGGAATCGGATCATGATTCGACTGTGGAACGGCGAGTATCCGCTGCGCCGGGCGTTCTGGGAGTTTGCGATCCTCTACGGCGGGATGGCCAACCTTGCCGCTACCGTCGCGTCCATGGCGATTGTCGCGGGAGGCTTTTCCGCCGTCACGGCAGCGATCGTGTTTCTGCTCCCGGTTCCCTATCTCGTTGCCGCCGCGGTCGGCGTGTGGCGCAGCGCACGTCGCTACGACGGACCAGCGCATCGCGCCAGCTGGGCGCGCTCGGCCGTCGTCGTCTGGACGATCGCGATGGTGCTTCTGTGAGAGCCGCCGCGACGCGCCAGTTGCGCTTCATCCGGTCCCGCTGCGCAAGCTCTCCTCGGCGAGGAACGCGCCGGATTGCCGGCCCCAGAGCCGCGCGTAGAGGCGGCCGCTTTCCAGCAGCGCGGCGTGCGTGCCTTCCTCGACGATGCGGCCGCGCTCGAGGACGATCAGCCGGTCCATGCGGGCGATGGTCGAGAGCCGGTGGGCAATGGCGATCACGGTCTTCCCTTCCATGAGGCCTGCCAGCTGCTCCTGAATCGCAGCCTCCACATCGCTGTCCAGCGCCGAGGTGGCTTCGTCCAGAACCAGGATCGGTGCGTTCTTGAGGATGACCCGGGCGATCGCGATGCGCTGGCGCTGTCCGCCGGACAGCTTGACCCCGCGCTCGCCCACATGGGCGTCGTAGCCGCGCCGGCCCTTCCAGTCCTCGAGATCGAGAATGAACTCGTGGGCGTGTGCCTTGCGTGCCGCAACCACGATCTCGGCCTCGCTCGCGTCGGGCTTGCCGTAACGGATGTTGTCGTAGACCGAGCGGTGCAGCAGTGAGGTGTCCTGAGTCACCATGGCGATCTGGGCGCGCAGGCTTTCCTGGGTGACGCCCGCGATGTCCTGCCCGTCGATCAGGATGCGTCCGCCTTCGGGCTCGAAGAAGCGGAGCAGCAGATTGACCAGGGTCGACTTGCCGGCGCCCGAGTGGCCGACCAGACCGACCCGCTCGCCGGGCGCGATCGACAGCTCGAGGTCGTGCAGCACGCCGACTTCGCGCCCGTAGCCGAATTCGACGGCCTCGAAGCGAATCGCGCCCCGCGGCACCTCCAGCGGCCGGGCGTCCGGTGCGTCGGTCATCCGGTGTGGTTGCGCGATCGAGCGGGTACCTTCCTGCACTACGCCCACGTTCTCGAAGATCGAGGTCACGTTGAAGGCGACCCAGCCAGCGATGTTGACGATCTGCCAGATCAGCGGCAGGGCCATGGCGATGGCGCCGGCCTGGATGCCGACGTCGAGCCACAGCAGGATGGCGATCGCCGCCGTGCTCGCGACCAGCGCCGCATTCATCGACGTCAGGAAGAAGCTGAACAGCGTGATCAGGCGCAGTTGCTTGTGGAAAGTGTCGGTGTGCTCGTCGATCGATTCGCGGACATAGGCGTCTTCGTCGCGGGCGCGGGCGAAGAGCTTGACGGTCAGGATGTTGGTGTAGCTGTCCACGATCCGCCCGGTTACCATCGAGCGGATCTCGGACATCTCCCGCGAGCCGTCCCGCAGCCGCGGCACGAAGATTCGCAGCAGCGTGACGTAGGCGATCGCCCACAGGAGCAGCGGGCCGGCGAGCCGCAGATCGACCGAGCCGAGGAGCAGCGTGGCGCTGCTGCCGTAGACCAGAATGTACCAGATGGAGTTCACCGACTGGACGACGCTCTCGCGCAGCGCCGGGCCGGTCTGCATCACCCGGTTGGCGATCCGGCCGGCGAAATCGTCCTGGAAGAACGACCAGCTCTGCCGCACCACATGCCAGTGGCTTTGCCAGCGGATGAGGTTGGTCACGTTGGCGGCGATGGCCTGTTGGGTGACGAGGCTCTGAAACAGGATCGCCGCCGGGCGCAGCAGCAGCACCAGCACGGCCATGCCGAGCAGCTGCCACCAGGCCGCGCGCCACAGCGTATCCACGCTGTGGGTGGAGACGAGCGTGACGATCCGGCCGATGAAGACCGGAATCATGGAGTCGAACAGGGCGACCAAGAGGCCGGCGAAGAACAGCGCGCCGAACAGCGCCTTCGCCTGACGCGCGAAGTGCCAATAGAAGCGCAGCAGGCCGGCCGGCGGCGGCTCGGCGGGCACGTTCTGCGTCGGCGACAGGAAGGTCTCGAAGCGGCGGAACATCCTTAGTCTTCTTCGCGTGGCCGGATCGGCGGCGTGGGCGGGCAGGCCCAGGATAGCGCAACAGGCGGGACTTATCGCCCGGCGGCCGCTCGGCGCCCGGAGAAATCACGCCTTTGTCCCATCGGGAAGCGGGAGCGGCCGGACGGGCCGGCTTCCGAGAGGCCGCGGAGTCGCGGCCTGTTACACCGCCAGGTACTCGTGCCTCAGCTCGGCGTTCTCGAGCACCTCCCCGGCAGAGCCCTGCCAGGCGACGGTTCCCATATCGAGGATGACCGCGCTGTCGGCGAGCTCGAGGGCGGCAATGGCGTTCTGCTCGACGATGATGGTGGTGATGCCGAGGCGTTTCACCTCCTGGAGGATCGACTCGATCTCGCGCACGATTTGCGGCGCGAGGCCCTCATAGGGCTCGTCGAGGAGGAGGAGCTTCACGTCGCGGGCGAGCGCGCGGGCAACCGCCAGCATCTGCTGCTCGCCGCCCGACATGGTCGTCGCGTCCTGCCGCCGGCGCTCGGCGAGCCGCGGGAAGTGCTCGTAGATCTGCGCGAGCGGCCAGCCGGCCTTCTCGGCGACCTGGGCCACGATGAGGTTCTCCTCCACCGTGATGCCAGGGATGATGCGCCGGTCCTCGGGAACGAGCTGAACGCCGCAGCGCGCCGCCTGGTGGGCCTGCATGCGATGCAGCGCCTGGTCGCCCAACCAGATCTCGCCGTGCTTGAGAGCCGGGTTGGCGGCGCGCGCGATGGTGCGCAGCGTCGAGGTCTTGCCGGCTCCGTTGCGGCCGAGAAGGGCGACAATCTGGCGCTCCTTCACGGCAAAGTCGACGCCCTGTACGATATAGCTCTCGCCGTAGTAGGCGTGAATGTCGCGGCAGGCAAAATAAGCTCTCTTTTCCGCTTCTGTCGCGGCGGAGGGCCCGGCGGTGTCGGCGGCCAGCGTCATTGGTGGTGCGCTCCTCCGAGATAGGCTTCCTGCACGCGCGCATTGCCGCGGACCTGCTCCGGCGGCCCCTCCGCGATGACGCTACCCTGCGCCAGCACGCTGATCCGGTCCGACAGCGAGAACACAACATGCATGTCGTGCTCGATGACGATCTTCGTCATTCCCTTGCGGGAGAGGTGCTTCAGGAGATCGATCGTTCTGTTGGTGTCGTGGCGCGACATGCCGGCGGTGGGCTCGTCGAGGAGGAGCAGGCGCGGCTTGGCGGCGAGACAGAGCGCGAGCTCCAGCCGGCGCTTGTCGCCGCGCGAGAGGTGCTCCGCGTCCTGATGGAGGTGGTCGGCAAGGCCGACTTCGCGCAAATGCTCCGCCGCCTCGTCGAGGATGGCATGTCCCGGCGTCAGCGATTCCAACACACGGAATCCGAACTGGCCGTCGCGCTTGGCGAGCGCCGCGATCGCGACGTTCTCGAGGAGCGAGAGGCCGGAGAATATCTGCGGCGTCTGGAAGACGCGCGCAATGCCTTTCTGAATGATGGTGTGGGGCGAGAGGCCGCCGAGGGTCTCGCCGGCGTAGTGAATGGAGCCGGCGTCGGCCGCGATCAATCCGATCAACACATTGAGGAGAGTCGACTTGCCGGCGCCGTTCGGGCCGATGATGGCGTGGATGGAGCCGTCGGCAACCGTCAGATTGACGTCGCTCAGGGCTCGCAGGCCGCCGAAATTCTTCGACACGCCGCGAACTTCCAGAATGGGGGGCTTGGCGGTCATCGCTCACTCGTCCGTATCGTCGCGATCTGCGCGCCGATGGGGCCGGTCCGGATCGGCCGCCGGCGCCATGTCGGGCACGTTGTGGCGGCGAGCGCGGATCCGTTGGCCGGCCGCGCGCCACAAGCGCCGGCTGAGGTCGGCGAAGCCGCCCGGCATGAAGATGACGATGACGACGAAGATCAGGCCCAGGACGAACCTCCACTGCTCGCCGATGAAGCCCTGCACGACGTTCTCGAAATAGAGCATGAAGGCCGCGCCGACGATCGGGCCGATCAGCGTGCCTACGCCGCCGATCACCGACATGATCACCACCTCGCCGGACGTCGACCAATAGAGATACTTGGTCGCAACGTAGGGCTCGTAGACGACCATCAGCGAACCGGCGATGCCGGCATAAAGCGCAGAGATGACGAAGCCGGCCATCTTGTAGGCAAACACGTTCACGCCGGTATATTCGAGCCGCATCGGGTTCTCCTTGATGGAGCGGAGCATCAACCCGAAGGGCGAGCGGCGGATGATGCGGGCAAGCGCAAATCCGACGATCAGGAGCGCCGCGGCCAGATAGAACACCGTCATGTCCGACATCCGCGTACCGAGCAGAGTCGGCGAAGGCAGGCCCGTCAGGCCGTTGTCGCCGCCGGTCCATTTCTGCAGCGTGGAAGAAAGGACCAGCGCATGCGCCATCTCGGCGAAGGCGAGAGTCAAGATGGAGAAGTAGATGCCGGAGCGCCGCAGCGTGATGAAGCCGATGACGATTGCGATCACGATCAGGAAGCCGAAGGAGATCAGCATCGCCGGCACGATGTCGGAGGTCAGATGCTTCATCGACAGGCCCGTGATGTAGGCGGCGGAGCCGAAGAAGGCAGCGTGGCCGAACGAGAGATAGCCGGTACAGCCGAGCAGGATATCGAATCCGAGCGCGAAGATGGCCCAGATCACGATCTTGGTTGCGAGCGCCTCGTAGCCGTAGATCCAAATGATCCACCACGGCATCGTCACCACGATGGCGGAAAAGACGGCGAGCACGAGAAGATCCCTGCCGGTAACCAGTCGCGGCCGGCGGGTGCCGGCAATGCGCTCCGGCCGGGCGACGCCGTTGTCGGTGACGTCGCTCATTCGAAGACACCCTTCTTGCCGAACAGGCCGCGAGGCCGGATCAGGAGCACCACGACGGCGACGAGGTAGACCACGATCTGCTGCAAGGCGGTCAGCACGGCCTTTAAAGTCGGATCGCCGGCGACCGCCGCGAAACCGGTCGTGAAGGAGAGCGCCATTCCGATCAGCAGCGCGGCCACCAGCGCGCCCAGCATCGAGCCCATGCCGCCGATCACGACGACCAGGAAGGAAGGTACGAGCAACGCCATGCCGACGGTCGGCGAAACCTGCGTCACCGGACCGCCGAATACGCCGGCGATACCGGCGATCAGCGCGCCGAGCCCGAAGACGATGGCGAAGTTGCGCGTGAGATTCACGCCGAGAAAGCGCAGCATCTCGGGATCGCGCATGCCGGCGCGGACGACCAGGCCGAAACGCGTAAACTGGAGGAGCGCGAACAGCGCCAGGATGGTGCCGGCGGTTATGGCGATGAGGAGCAGCCGCCA
>JBOHKJ010000130.1:0-8479 GCA_050728975.1 Kiloniellales bacterium
GGCTTGACCGCTCATCGCGAAACTCCTGGCCGGGGCGCCGGGCTTTCGCCGGCTCGGATCGGCAGGCGACTCGACAGCCTACAGGGCATTTGCCCGAATGTCAATAGCACGCGGTATCGGTACCTAAGTGTCTGGCCGGCAAGGGCCTGGCGGCTTGTCTATACAACTTGGCGCCAAGTGGCCCCTTCGCGCGGACGACCTGACCGATGCTTGGTTTACCTCTACCGGCCGGACGGCCTTGCGGCACAGGCTGGGGAGCTTTGCCGCGCGAGGCGGCGGCTTGCAGCGTGTTTCCTGTTATAATGTAACAAAACCCACGGGCTTGTATCGGGCCGGTCCGCGCCTGGCTACCTCAAGCGGCGTCGTCGCGGTCGCCACGATCGGTCGCGCTGGCCTCACCGCTGCCAAAAAACCGGCGAACCTCGAGGCCCGTATGCAGGATGTGCTGCCGCATCTGGGCGGCGGCGCCGACCACATCGCCCCGATCGAGAGCCGCCACGATCTGCCGGTGCTCGGCCGCGGCTGTCCGCAGGCGATCCTTGCGCCCCGCTCGGCGGACATAGCGCTCGACCCTGAGCTGCATCTGCTCGACCGTGGCGATCGCCACAGAACGATCCGCGAACTCATAGATCGCTCGATGAAAGGCCCAATTCTTCTCGACCCAGCCGGATCCGTAGTTCCGCATCCGGTCCATGGCGTCGCACAGACGATAGAGTTGGTCGAATTCGCTCCGTGGGATGTTCGGCGCCGCCTGCTCGACGAGATAGGCCTCGAGCGCGGCCCGCATCTCGATCTGCTCGACGATCTCGTCGACCCCGAGTGCGATAACCACGGCCCGCCGATGCGCGATGCTGCTTATCAAGCCTTCGGCTTGCAAGCGGCGTAGCGACTCGCGAATCGGGATGCGCGACACGCCGAAGTGGCGCGCGAGCTCAACCTGATTGAGCTCTTCGCCGTCCTCGAACTGCCCGTCATAGATCGCCGCCCGCAAGGCATCGGCAATGTAGTCCGAGCTGGCCTTGCGATTCTGCAACGGCGAACCCGCCGCGATGCGAGCCAGGCGGCTTTCGATGGCCGGTGTGCGTCGAGCGGCCTCTCGGTCCGCAATTTTCGTCTTTTCCACCATATCCCGATCTTCGACAATACAGTCAAACGCTTTATGGATCTCATACGCTCCGAATGGCGCCTCCGTCTACGCGGAGAATCGATCCTGTCATGTAGCTGGCCCGCACGCTGCAGATAAAGGCGACCACCGCGGCGAGCTCCTCGACTCGCCCATAGCGGCCCGCTGGGATACTCGAACGCGACGCAGCAACAACCTCTTCCACAGTCTTGCCTTGTCGATTGGCAGTTGCCGCATCGAGCTCATCGATCCGTTCGGTGTGAATGCGACCGGGCACCACCATATTTACGGTAATTCCGTCTGCGGCAAGCTCGTTGGAGAGCGTCTTGCTCCATCCGACAAGGGCCGAGCGCAGCGCGTTCGAGAGGCCGAGATTGGGGATGGACTGTATCACACCGGACGATGCGATCGTAACGATCCGCCCCCACGATCGGGCCCGCATGCCTGGCACACTGAGATTCGCGATTTCGATCACGCGCAGCACCATCGCTTCGAACTGGTGGCGCCAAGCTTTCGATTGAGTCTCGACGATGGGGCCTGGGGGCGGCCCTCCCGTGTTGTTGACCAGAATGTCGATCTCGCCGAGCGCGGCGTTAGCCGCTTGGTATAGGCGCCCCGCACTCTCCTCGTCCGTCAAATCGAGTGCGAGGAACTCGCATTCGCCCCCGCGCTTACGGATCGCCTTGCAGGTCAACGTCAGGCGCTCCGCCGAACGGCCGCAGAGGAAGACTCGGGCGCCTTCGGCGGCAAGCTCCTCGGCGACTGCACGGCCCAGCCCCCGGCTCGAAGCAAGCACCAAGGCATTGCGTCCTTTCAGGCCGAAATCCATGATGTCAGCCTAGCATACCTCCCAATCGACCGAACGCCGCTTCAATGACCTCCGGGGATCCGGTCGTTCCAAGCAGCGACCTGCACGATCGCTGTCGGTTCGGGAAAGTGCTGCCGACCACAGCCCGATCGATCGGTGGTCAGCGTAACGGGTGCCCTTTCGTATCCGCCTTGGCCGGAAGCGCGCCCGTCTCGCGACGAACCGCCCTCGTCAACCGGCGGATGACGGGCTTTGCAAACATAAGGATAGCGATGCCGAGGAGCACCGCCGAGACGGGCCGTGACACGAAAATAGCGAAGTCGCCATGCGACAGGATCAGGGACTGGCGGAGCGACGTTTCCATGACCGGCCCGAGCACAAAGGCAAGGACCAGGGGTGCCGGCGGGTAATCGAATTTGCCCATCAGATAGCCAAGCATGCCGAAAACGGTCATCACCACGATGTCCAAGGGGTTGTTGTTCACCCCGTATGCGCCGGCGAGACAGACGAGAATGATCACGGGCGCCGTGATGCGATCGGGCACGAGCGTGATCTTGGAGATGATGCCGATGAGCGGCAGCATGAGCAGGAGCAGCATGAGGTTGCCCACGAACATGCTGGTGACGATGCCCCAGAAGACGTCCGGGTGCTGGTACACCATGGTCGGGCCTGGAGTGATGCCGTGCAGAAGGAGCGCCCCGAGCATCAGCGCCATCACCACGTTGGCAGGCAGGCCCAGGGTGAGGAGCGGAATGAAACCCGAGCAAGTGGCCGCGTTGTTGCCGGCCTCCGGCGCGGCGACGCCACCGATGACGCCGGTGCCGAACTTCTCGGGGTGCTTCGACCAGCGTTTTGCGACCGCGTAGGCGACATAAGAGGAAATGGTGGCCCCGGCGCCCGGCAGAATGCCCACCACGAACCCGGTGAGACCGCCCTGCCCCATCGGCAAAACGGCGTTCCGCCAGTCGTCCCGGCTGGGCAGGACTGAGAGCAGCCCCTTGGGCGCGGTGAAGCCCGCCTTCACCGACAACCGCTCCTCGATCATGTTGAATACCTCGGCGATGCCGAACAGCCCCATGACCATCGGCACAAGGTCGAGCCCGGTTTGCAGAGTGAGCGTGCCGTAGGTGAAACGGGACGCCGCCGTGACAGGATCGATGCCAATGCAGCCAAGCAGAAGCCCGAGTACCGTGGCAACCACCGCCTTCGCTGTGGACTGAGTGGCGATGTAGCTCACCAGCGTGAGGCCTAGCAAGGTGAGGGCAAAGTACTCGGGCGGCCCAAACTCCAGCGCGAACTCGGCCAAGGGCGGGGCAAGAAGGGCAAGGCCGAACAGTCCCAGCGTGCCGGCGATGAAGGAGCTAAAGACGGCCATGCCGAGAGCCGCGCCGGCCCGGCCCTGGCGCGCCAGCGGATAGCCGTCCAGCGTGGTCATCACAGAGGCGGACTCCCCGGGCACGCGCAGTAGGATCGCGGTGGTCGAGCCGCCGTACATGGAGCCGTACCAGATGCCCGCCAACATGATGACGGCCGAAGTGGTGTCGAGATGATAGGTGATAGGCAGCAGGAGCGCGATGGTGGCCGCCGAGCCGAGACCCGGCAGGATTCCCACCACCACGCCGAGGCCAACGCCAATGAAGCAGTAGAGCAGGTTCACCGGGCTCAGGGAGATGGAGAATCCCAGGACCAGGTTGCCGAAGAAGTCCATCCCGCGCTCGCGCTCCCTCTAGAACGGTAGCAGACCCTGGGGGAGCGGCACGCCGAGCTGGGTGAACAGCACATAGGTGGTCGCCGTGCCCGCCGCCGCGGCGCCTGCCGCCACCCGCCAACGGAGGTGCCCGACGGCGCGGAACAGCAGCGTCATGACGAGAAGCGTGCAGGGGACATAGCCCACGCGCTCCAACGCCGCCGCGAAGAGGAGCAGACCCGCCACGGTCAGCACCACGTCGCGCGCACCCTTGGCGAAGCTCACGACGCCGGCAGCGTCCACCCGGACATACGCGCGGACCAGGATCGTGGCGCTGAGGCCAACGAGCAGCACCGCCAGGCACAGCGGAAAGAATCCCGGCCCCGGCCGACGCAGACTGCCAAAGGTGAGGTCCGAGCCCTCGACGGCCAAATACAGGCCGAGAGCCAGCAGCACCCATCCGCTCAGCCGGTCTCCGTGACCGAGGCGGAAGCGCCGATCTTCGCATTTCGGCGTCGGAGTATCGCTCATCGCCTCCTCCACGGACACGGGGCCGGCCCCTGCCACCGGGGTGGCCACAAACGCCCCGGCGGCTGGCCCGACGTCAGATCTTAGACTTGTGCATCATGCCGAGCTGCCGGATGAGCTTGCGATAGGTCGCATCCTGCCCGGTCAGGAAGCGTTGGGCTTCCTTGCGGTCCATGTAGACGGGGCCGAGGCCGACGCTGGCCATCTGCTCGATGACCGTCTGCTCCTGCATGGCCTCGCCGAGCGCTGCCTCCAGCGTGGCGATCACGTCGTCGGGCGTGCCCTTGGGCACAAAGAGCCCATGGAACGAGCCGATCACCAAGTCGGCGCCCTGTTCGCGCATCGTCGGTATGTCGGGGAACGTGGTCATGCGCTCCTCGGCGGCCACCCCGAGCATCCGGATCTTCTTCGCTTCCGCGAGCACCTTGTAGGAGGCCGGCACCGCCACATGCACGTCGATGTGTCCACCGGCAAGCGCAGTGACGCCCGGCGCGTCGCTATCGAAGGGCACCATGGTCATCTCGACGCCCGCGGCGTCCACGAAACCGCCCGCGAACACCTGAGCGGAGGCTCCGGGGATCATGCCGAGCGACAACGCGCCCGGGTTCTTCTTCGCGTGCGCCACCAGCTCCTCCAGCGATTGCCAGGGCGCGTCGTCCTTGACGGCTACCGCCGCGGGACTGCTCTCGCACACGCCGGCGATGGCGTAGTCCGCGAGATCGGTGCCCGTCTCCACCGTGTACTGGGCCGACACCACAGCGGAGGAGAAGATGCCAATGGTGTAGCCGTCCGGCTTGGCGCCGGACACCTCCTTGGCGCCCACCACGCCGCCGGCGCCGGGCTTGTTAATCACCACGACCGGCGTACCCAGATGCTTCTCCAGCGCCTGCGCCACGCTGCGTGCCGTGAGGTCCGTGCGGCCCCCAGCCGAGAAGGGCACGATCACGGTCACCGTCCTTTCGGGGTAGTCGGCCCGGACCGCGCCGTCGATCGGCAAGATTGCCGCCGCAGCCGCGGCGAAGAGGATGAGCGCGAGTTTCGAAAGCGGTTTCATTGTGAGCCTCCCTCGTTGGTGTTGTTCTTCTTGGTCGTTCGGGAGCGGCGACCGTCTCGCTCGGGCGCCGGTCCCGGATTCAGCCTACGCGGTCGCGCGTAAGCATCTTCTCGTAGTCGCCTCCCATAACGGCCGTGACGGGCTCGCCGGCGCGAATGCGTGCGGCCATGGCTCCCTCCCTGGCGACGATGCGCTCGGCCACCGCCACGACTTCGGCGGCGCGGGACGCCGGCACGAACACGACGCCGCTTGCGTCCGCGATTACCAGATCGCCCGGCTCCACGGGCACGCCGGCGATGCGAACGGGCCCGTTGAAAGCGTCCTCCACAACGCGGCCGCGCGCCGTCACCGGCGTCGCTCCGCGGGCATAGAGCGCGAGCCCGTGGTCGCGCACCTCATCCACGTCCCGAGCGACGCCGTCCACGATTACCCCGGCAACGCCTGCGCGCTTGGCGGCGAGAGCCAGGTTGCCGCCCCAGCCGGCCATGGCGATGCGGCCTCCGTTGTCCACTACGATCACGTCGCCAGCGCGCGCGGCCTCCACGGCAGCGGTGCCGAGGTGCCGAGCGGAGGGCCGGCCATCCGCCGGCGTCAGCCGCACCGTGACCACAGGGCCCGCGATTTTGTCAGTCGGAAAGAGGGGATGGATTGCCGGGGCGACACCAATCAAGCCGATCCGGTCGAGCGCGTCGGAAACAGCGCCCGAGTCCAAGCGCTTGAGACGAGTAACGAGGGCGTCGAAGCCTGCGTCCGTCATCCCTCCCCCGTTTGTCGCCTGCGGGCGACAGTCGCCGCCGGACCGGCCAGGACCGACCCGGGGATGTTTCTGTTCCAGTTAAGCCGCAACTTTATGGCCGTTCGAGCTCTTTCCCTCGTTCTTCGGGCGCACTACTACGAACCAGCGACAGAATGCCGACCTCAATAGGGAAGCAGAGATGTCGTGGCATGCCCACGGAAACCACGGCCCGGCATGCGGGTCGTCACAACAAGCATCTGCTGCCTCTCCCACTGCCGGCGTTCGCGCCGTCAGTAGACATTGCAGACCATTTTTTCGTAGTTGGCGTTTGGCCCCACCAAGTCCCAGGTGAGCATCCAGTTGTAGGCTTGCTCAAACTCTTCCTGCGCGTAGGGTGCCGGATATACGTAGCGCAGGCGCGGCAGGTGGAAATCCTCGGGGGCGATCTGCTTGCCGTACTTCTCGGGAATTTCGTCAACCATATGGTGGACGTACTTCCGCGGATTCTCGTTTATCAGGTCGACGGCGCGCCGGACGGCTCGCTTGGTGGCTTCCACCGTGGCTGGGTCGAGATCGGCGGAGTAGTTCTCCACGCCTTGATAGTGGGTGCCGACGATCATCTTGCACCCTTGCTTTTCAGCCAAGGTTACCCACGGCTCCATGAGGGTGGCCGCGTCCGTGTCGCCGTTCATCAGCGCCTCGTAGCGTTCCTGCACGGTGCCGGAGTGCACCACGTTCATCTGGTCTCGCGACAAGAACCCCTCCAGCATGGCCAGCGTCGAGTAGTGGGAGCCCTGGTGGAACTGGACACCCACCGACCTGCCGACGAGCTGGATCGGCGTGTTCAGGGGCGAATTCGGCTTCACGAAGACGCCTTGAAAAACCATCGCAGGCCGCTTGCCGGCGATCGGGCCCTTGCGGGTGGCATCGTAGGTGCGCCGGATCTGGCCCCATTCGCAAGCGCGGTAGATGTCCGCCGTCCCCTCCTCGAAGGCCTTCTGATAGTTGGTGGAGGGCACCAGGTGATGGTCCCTGGCGCGCGGGTCGCTCCAGTCGAACTTCGTCTTGATGCCGGGGGTGACGATCTCGATCTCCAGCCCCTCATCCCGCGCGGTGTGGTCCCGAGCCACGAACCAGTGAAGGCCGAGCACCGCCTCCGCGCTCTCGACCACCAGCTTGCGCAACGTCTGTGCCATTGTGCCTCCTCCCAATCTCGACGATCTCATCGCCAAGCAAAGTGTATACTGTATATCTCTGTCCACTTTTGTAACATGCCCCTCGGATGCTGTCGAGCCCCGACTGCGCAATCGACGCTATGAATCAGGGTGTGCCGGAAACACCCATAGTTCTTGCCCCTGACTTGGCCGGGCCATAGCGGAACGGGCTGCATGCAGGTACCGCGAAGGAGGTGACAATGGGGCGCAACCGGCTGACGTGGGAGGCAAGCCCGTACCTGCTCATGCATGCCGACAACCCGGTGGACTGGTATCCCTGGGGCCCGGCAGCGCTCGCCCGCGCGGCAGCCGAGAACAAGCCGATCCTGCTATCCATCGGCTACGCCGCCTGCCACTGGTGCCATGTGATGGCACGCGAGAGCTTCGAGAACCAGGAGACCGCGCGGCTGATGAACGAGCGCTTCGTCAACGTGAAGGTGGACCGGGAAGAGCGGCCCGAGGTCGATGCGACCTACATGCAGGCGCTCACCCGCATGGGCAGGCCCGGCGGCTGGCCCTTGACCCTGTTCCTCATGCCGGACGGCAAGCCCTTCTGGGGTGGCACCTACTTTCCTCCGGAGCCGCGCCATGGGGCACCCGCTTTCCGCGAGGTGCTGGAAGGGATCAGCGACCTCTACCGTCGCCATCCCGGGCAGGTTTCGAAAAATGCCGAAACCGCCATGTCCGCGCTTACACAGGCGGCGGTGACCGCGGCCCCCGGCGGCCCGCCCGAAGACGCAGCGGCCCGCGCGGCCGCGGACGCGCTGGCGCGCATCGACTGGGATCGCGGCGGACTCGTGGGCGCAACCAAGTTCCCGCACACGCCGCTGTTCCGCTTCCTGTGGCGCCACGGCCTGCGGACGAGCGACTCGCGCTGCCGCGACGCCGTGCGCGCAACGCTCGACGGTCTCGTGCGCGGCGGCATCCGCGATCACCTGGGCGGCGGCTTCGCCCGCTATTCCGTCGACGCGGACTGGCGCGTGCCGCATTTCGAAAAGATGCTCTCCGACAATGCGCTGATCCTCGGATTGCTCGCGGACGCGTGGAAGGCCACCGGAGAATTTGCCTATGCCCAGGCGGCCCGCGAGACCGCCGCCTGGGCGCTCCGCGAGATGACGACGGAGGACGGCGCGTTCGCGACGAGCCTCGCCGCCGAGAGCGAGGGCCGCGAGGGCGCCTTCTATACCTGGGCGGCAGCGGAGGTCGACGCGCTCCTCGGCCCCGACACAACGCTCTTCAAGGCGGCCTACGGCGTGACGGCGACGGGCGACCTGGACGGTCGCTGCGTGCTCCACCGCCTAGCCGGACCGGCCCCACGCGATGCGGCCG
>JBOHKJ010000131.1:0-3329 GCA_050728975.1 Kiloniellales bacterium
GTCCCGGCGCGCGCCGCACTTGACCGCAACGCGCCGGAAAGCCATGACCAAGCGGCCGGCGGCCGCGCCGGCCAAAGGAGAACGCGCATGGAGAAGTTCACGGTGCTGGACGGCGTGGCGGCGCCGCTCAAGATGATCAATGTCGACACCGACATGATCATCCCCAAGCAATATCTCAAGACCATCAAGCGCACCGGGCTCGGCAAGGGCCTGTTCTCGGAGAAGCGCTATCGCGACGACGGCAGCGAGAATCCGGATTTCGTGCTCAACAAGCCGGCCTATCGCAAGGCCGGGATCCTGGTCGCCGGCGAGAATTTCGGCTGCGGCTCGAGCCGCGAGCACGCGCCCTGGGCGCTGCTCGACTTCGGCATCCGCTGCGTCATCGCGCCGAGCTTCGCCGACATCTTCTATAACAACTGCTTCAAGAACGGCATCCTGCCGATCGTCCTGCCGCAGGAGCAGGTCGACCTCCTGATGGACGACGCCGAGCGCGGCGCCAACGCGGTCGTCACGATCGATCTGGAGAAGCAGGAGATAACCGGTCCCGACGGTGGCACGATCGCGTTCGAGATCGACGCCTTCCGCAAGCACTGCCTGCTGAACGGGCTCGACGACATCGGGCTGACGCTGCAGAAGGACGACAAGATCGCCGGCTTCGAGTCCAAGCGCGCGCAAGGCCAGCCCTGGCTGTAGCGGCGCGGCTCTCTTTCCGGTAGGCCGAGCAGCCGGCGCGCGCCCGCCTTCCGTGCTTCCCGCGCGGCGTGCTAAGCCTCGCGGCTCCATGAGCAGAACCGCCGAATACGACATCGTGGTGATCGGCGCCGGTGCGGCGGGCATCGGTGCCGCGCGCCTGCTGGCGCAGTCGGGGCGCAGCTTCGTCGTGCTGGAGGCGCGCGAGCGGGTCGGCGGGCGCGCCTGGAGCAAGGACAGCGGCCGCGGCTTTCCGATCGACCTCGGCTGCGAGTGGATGCACTCCGCCACCACAAATCCGCTGGTGCCGCTGGCGCGCGAGCTCGGCGTCGAGGTCGAGGAGTACGGCGAGTTCTGGGCCGCCAAGTGGAACGAGGCCAAGCTCGGCAGCGAGGCCTACAAGCGCTTTCGCGGCGTCATCGCCGCGCTGTTCGAGAAGGCGGAAGCGCTGGCGGCGGCAGGCGGGCCCGACGTCGCGCTCGGCGACCTCTTGCCGGCCGGCGAGCCCTGGCGCCCGACGATCGAGGCGATCTGCGGCTGGATGACCGGCGCGCGCCTCGATCAGGTCTCCGCGATCGACCTCGGCCGCAACAACGAGATGCCGGTCAACTGGCGCCTGCCGATCGGCTACGGCGGGCTGATCGAAACGATGGCGAGCGGCCTGCCGATCCTGCTGTCCACAGCGGTGCAAAGCGTCGATTGGCGCGACGGGCCGATCGCCGTCGAGACCAGGCGCGGGACGATCGCGGCGCGCAAGCTCGTCGTCACCGTCCCGAGCTCTCTGATCGCGTCCGAGAAAATCCGCTTCGCTCCGGCGCTGCCGGAGGACAAGCTCGAAGCTGCGGCGAGCCTGCCGCTCGGCGCCGATCTCAAGCTCTTTCTCGCCGTCGAGGGCGAACCCTTCGGGCCGCCGCAGGACCGTCAGATTCACAGCCGCTACGACCGGGTCGAGAGCGCGCACTTCCATCTCCATCCCTTCGGCCGGCCGTTGGCGATGGCCTACTTCGGCGGCGACCTCGCGCGCGATCTCGAGGCACAGGGTCTCGCGGCGATCGCCGACTTCGCTGAAGGCGAGCTTGTCTTCAATTTCGGCGCTAGAGTGCGCGGGCATTTCAAGCCGCTCGCCGCCAGCGGCTGGATGGCCGATCCCTGGGCCGGCGGCGCCTATTCCTTCGCGAGACCCGGGGCGACGCAAGCCCGTGCGACGCTCGCCCGGCCGCTGCAGGAGCGGATCTTCTTCGCCGGCGAGGCGACCTCGCTCAGCGACTTCTCGACCGCCCATGGCGCCTACATGAGCGGGCTTGCCGCCGCCGAGGCGGCGCTCGCCGCCTTCGCCGCGGCCCCGGCGCTTGCGCCCAAGGGTCCTTTGCGTTAGCGAAGCGCGCCAATCGGGAAGGCCCAGGAAACGAGAGGAGAGGCGCTGCCATGCCCGCCAACAAGAAGCTGCTGATTCTGCCGGGCGACGGCATCGGCCCCGAGGTGATGGGCGAGGTGCGGCGCGTGATCGACTGGTTCGAGCGCGAGGGCGCGCTCGCCTTCGAGATCGAGGAAGACCTGGTCGGCGGCGCGGCGATCGACGCCCACAAGACGCCGATTGCCGACAAGACCATGGACCTGGCCCAGGCCGCCGACGCAGTGCTGCTGGGCGCGGTCGGCGGGCCGAAGTGGGATTCGCTGCCCTTCGCCCAGAAGCCCGAGCGTGGCCTGCTGCGTCTGCGCAAGGAGCTGGAGCTCTACGCCAACATCCGCCCCGCGCTCTGCTTCAAGGCGCTGGTCGGCGCCTCTTCGCTCAAGCCGGAGCTGGTCTCGGGGCTCGACATGGTGATCGTCCGCGAGCTGACCGGCGGCATCTACTTCGGCGAGCCGCGCGGCATCGAGGATCTGGGCAACGGCGAGCGGCGCGGCTTCAACACCCAGTCCTACACCACCAGCGAGATCGTGCGCGTCGCGCGCGTCGCCTTCGAGCTGGCGGGCAAGCGTCAGGGCCGTCTGTGCTCGGTCGAGAAAGCCAACGTGATGGAGTCGGGCGTGCTGTGGCGTGACGAAGTGACCAGGCTCGGCGCCGCCGAGTTCGCCGGGATCGAGCTCAGCCACATGTACGCCGACAACTGCGCGATGCAGCTGGTGCGCAACCCCAAGCAGTTCGACGTGATCGTCACCGACAATCTATTCGGCGACGTCTTGTCCGATTGCGCGGCGATGCTGACCGGCTCGCTCGGCATGCTACCCTCGGCCTCGCTCGGCGATCCCGACGATACCGGCCGCCGCCGCTCGCTCTACGAGCCGGTGCACGGCACCGCGCCGGACATCGCCGGACAGGGCAAGGCCAATCCGATCGCGACGATCCTGTCGTTCGCGATGATGCTGCGCTACTCGCTCGATCTCGAAAAGGAGGCGGCGCTGGTCGAGCGCGCGGTCGACCGGGTGCTGAACGACGGCCTGCGCACCGCCGACATCGCCGGGCCGGGCGACAAGCCGGTCTCCACCAAGGCGATGGGCGAGGCGGTGGTCGCCGCGATCGCCAGGCTGGCCGGCTGATCCCCTAGATCACGTCGAACAGGAACAGCAGGATGATGATCGGGATCGGAATTCCGATCAGCCACAGGAGAATGGCGCGCATGAGGCTCCGCTCCCTCGAT
>JBOHKJ010000132.1:0-2260 GCA_050728975.1 Kiloniellales bacterium
TCGACGCCCACTACCGCCACCTGACGCGGCCCCTGCCGGTCGAAGATGCGCCGTTTGGCGGCAACGTAGCCCTTCATGCCGCCGTGGCGTTCCAGATGATCGGGGGTGACGTTCAGCAGGATCGCAACGTCGAGCGCGAGCGTGGCGATGAGATCGAGCTGATAGGAGGAGAGCTCCAGCACGTAGACGCCGTCGCGCCCGAGCGCTGGCAGGTCCATCACCGGATAGCCGAGGTTGCCGCCGACCGCGACCTCGAAACCGGCGGCCTTCAGCAGGTGTCCGGCGAGCGCGGTGGTGGTCGACTTGCCGTTGGTCCCGGTGATGCCCAGGAGACGGCTCTCGAGATCGCTGCGCGCCAGGAGCTCGATGTCGCCGACGATCTCGGCGCCGGCGGCTCTTGCCTTGGCGACCAGCGGATGCGGCTTGGGATGGGTGAGCGGAATGCCCGGCGCCAGCACCAGCGCCGAGATGTCCGTCCAGTCGCGGGCGTCGAGGTCGGTGAGCGCGAAGCCCTGCGCCGCCGCCTCGGCGCGCGACTTTTCGGCGTCGTCCCAGGCCAGCACCGTGGCGCCGGCGGCGGCGAGCGCGCGCGCGGCGGCGAGCCCGGAGCGGGCGAGCCCTACCACCGCCACGTCTTTGCCCTTCATCGCGCTGGGGACGATCACCGCTCTTCCTCCTAGCGCAGCTTCAGGGTTGCGAGCCCGGCCAATGCCAGGATCGAGGCGATGATCCAGAAGCGGATCACGATGGTCGGCTCCGCCCAGCCCTTCTTCTCGAAGTGGTGGTGGAGCGGCGCCATGCGGAAGACGCGCTTTCCGGTCAGCTTGAAGGAGGCGACCTGGACGATGACCGAGACGGTCTCCAGCACGAACAGGCCGCCGACGATCGCCAGCACCAGCTCGTGCTTGGTGACGACGGCGATCCCGCCCAAGGCACCGCCGCAGGAGAGCGAGCCGGTGTCGCCCATGAAGACCATGGCCGGGGGCGCGTTGAACCACAGGAACCCGAGGCTGGCTCCGACCAGCGCGCCGCAGAAGACCGCCAGCTCGCCGCTGCCCGGCACGTAGTGGAGCTGCAGGTAATTGGCGAAGACCGCGTTGCCGACCAGATAGGAGATGAGCGCGAAGCAGCCGGCGGCGATCATCACCGGCACGATGGCCGGGCCGTCAAGACCGTCGGTCAGGTTGACGGCGTTGGACGCGCCGACCATCACGAACATGCCGAACACCACGAAGAACCAGCCGAGGTTGATCAGCAGGGTCTTGAAGAACGGCACCGCCATGTGGGTGGCGAGGCCCACAGGGCTCAGCTTCATGATCCAGAGCGTGATGGCGAAGGCGACCGCGAACTGGGCGAAGAGCTTGAGGCGCCCGGAGATGCCGCGCGCCGAGCGGCTCGTCAGCTTGCTGTAGTCGTCGACGAAGCCGACGACGCCGAACCCCAGCGTCAGGCCCAGCACCGCCCAGACGTAGCCGTTGCTGAGATCGGCCCACAGCAGCGTCGAGATCAGGATTGCGATCAGGATCAGGAACCCGCCCATGGTGGGCGTTCCCTTCTTGGTCAGCAGATGCGTCTCCGGCCCGTCCTCGCGGATCGGCTGGCCCTCGCGCTGGCGCCGCTTGAGCCAGGCGATGACGCTCGGGCCGAGCAGGAACGAGACGAAGAGCGCGGTCACGACCGCGCCGCCGCTACGGAACGTGATGTAGCGGAAGAGATTGAAGATGATGATCTCTTCGCCCAGCGGGGCCAGAAGGTTGTAGAGCATGCGTCCTCGTCGTTGCCCGCCGTCTCAGTTGCCGTTGGCCGCGCGCGGCGGCACCCTGTCGAGCGCCTTCAGCGCTTCGATCACCAGAGCCATGCGGCTGCCGAGCGATCCCTTGACCAGCACCGCGTCACCGGGGCCGACCGCATCGGCGACCTGCGGCGCCAGCGCGGCCGAATCCGGAGCGTGCGCCGCCAGCACGCGCGCCGGCAGCGCGCGCGCCAGCGCGGCCATCTCCGGCCCGCAGAGGAACACCTGGTCGACGCCCTGCTCGATCAGCGGCTTGGCGAGATCGGCATGGAAGCTTTGGCTGCCTTCGCCCAGCTCGCGCATGTCGCCGAGCACGGCGATGCGGCGGGCCGGCGGCAGCACCTTGACCCGGCCCAGCACGTCGAAGGCGGCGCGCATCGAGGCCGGGTTGGCGTTGTAGCTGTCGTCGATCAGCAGGAAGCGCCCGCCCCCGGTGGCGATGACGTGGCGCTCGCCGCGGCCCTTGAT
>JBOHKJ010000133.1:0-13412 GCA_050728975.1 Kiloniellales bacterium
AGCGCAACAGCCAAGTAACCGGCCGCGACAACAGACAAAGACAGCAATCGCGGGGTGGAGCAGCCCGGTAGCTCGTCAGGCTCATAACCTGAAGGTCGCAGGTTCAAATCCTGCCCCCGCAACCAACTGTCCCGAACAGCGCGACACGGAGTCCACAACCTCCGCGTCGCGCTTTTTGATTCTGCCCGCTGAATCGGCGTGGTACGCGTGCTTGTTCGTCTCAGCTGCGCCGATGGTTCACGCGGCAAGCTGGAGCGACGCAGCCATCAAGGTCTGTCGTCGCTCCGCTCCGCCAAGCGGTGATCGAGCCAATCGGGGTCCATTTCGGGAACCGAGGACAGCAGCAGATCTGTGTAAGGATGATGCGGCGGGGTGAACATCTCGTCCTTCGGTCCGGTTTCGACGATTCGCCCCCGCTGCATCACGACAACCTCGTCGGCGATCGCTTTGACGGTCGCCAGATCGTGGGTGATGAAGAGATAGGTCAGGCCCATTTCCTTTTGCAGCCGCAGCAACAGCTTCAGGATTCCCTCCGCGACCAGCTGATCGAGCGCGCTCGTTACCTCGTCGCAGATGATCAGCTCGGGCCCGGCGGCGAGCGCGCGAGCGATGCAGATCCGCTGCTTCTGCCCGCCGGAGAGCTCGGTCGGCAGGCGATCGACGAAGCGATCCGGCTCCAGCTCGATCAGCGACAGCAGCTCGCGCACCCGCTCTTTGCGCTTGTTGCCGCTCATGCCGAGGTAGAATTGCAACGGCCGGCCGATGACGTCGCGTACGCGCTGCTTCGGATTGAGGGCCGTATCCGGCATCTGGTAGATCATCTGCAGCTTGCGAAGCTGATCCTTGCTGCGCTGGCGATAGTCGGGCGGCAGGGCTTTGCCCGCGTATTCCGTCCGGCCTTGATTCGGCTTCAGGAGGCCGGTGATGACGCGTGCCGCGGTGCTCTTACCCGACCCCGATTCGCCGACCACAGCGACGGTCCGTCCGGCGTGAACATCGAGGTCGATGTCGAAGAGCACCGGCATCTTCCCATACGAAGCGGTGACGTCGACGAGGCGCAGTAAGGGCGCCTCGTTGCCCGCCGCCGGCGCGGCTTGGTCCTTGCGCAGGGTGCGAACCGCAAGGAGATCGCGGGTGTAGCTCTCCTCCGGCGCAGTCAGGATCCGGCGCGTCTCCTTCTCCTCCACCACCTCGCCATAGCGCATCACCATGATGCGATCGGCCATCTGAGCCACGACGGCAAGATCGTGGGTGACGTAAATGGCCGCCGTACCGAACTGCTGTACCACGTTCTTGATCGCGGCCAGCACCTCGACCTGGGTCGTCACGTCGAGGGCAGTGGTCGGCTCGTCGAAGACGATCAGCTGTGGCTTGCAGGCCATGGCCATCGCGACCATGGCGCGTTGCAGCTGACCGCCGGAGACTTGATGGGGATAGCGCAGACCGATGACTTCCGGATCCGGCAGGCGCAGGCGCTCATAGAGATCCTTGGCCTCGGTCGTGGCTGCGCCATAGGACATCAGGCCGTGTTGGACCGGGGCCTCGGCATACTGGTCGATCAGGCGATGCGCTGGGTTGAATGCCGCGGCCGCGGACTGGGCCACATAGGCGATGCGGGCGCCGCGAAGCCGCCGCCGCTGCTCGCGCGACGACTTCGTCAAGTCGACCCCGTTGAACAGAACTTCGCCGGCGCTTATCCGGCAGCCGTCGCGGGCGAAGCCCATGGCGGCGAGGCCGACAGTCGATTTCCCGGCGCCGGACTCGCCGATCAGGCCCAGCACCTCGCCACGGCGCAGCGTAAGGTCCACGCCCTTGACGATCTCGCTCCAGGTGTCGTCGGAAAGGCCCTCGATCCGCAATCCCCGGATCTCCAACAGGGTTTCGCCCTGCGCCATCGTGGCGTCGCTCGCCTGTTCCATTGGCCTAATCCTTGAGTCCGCTTGTCTTCTGGAGAAACCAGTCGACAATGAAATTGACCGCCACCGTGAGCAGGGCTATCGCACCGGCCGGCACCAACGGCGTGGGGTCGCCGAAGGTGATGAGCGTTGCGTTGTCGCGCACCATGCTGCCCCAATCGGCGGTCGGCGGCTGCACGCCCAGGCCGAGGAAGCTGAGCGCCGAGATGAAGAGGAAGACGAAGCAGAAACGCAGCCCGAACTCCGCCACCAGCGGCGGCAGTGCATTCGGCAGGATCTCACGGCGGAGAATATGGGGAAGGCCTTCGCCGCGCAGCCTTGCCGCCTCGACGTACTCCATGACCACGATGGTCGAGGCCACTGCGCGCGATAATCGGTAGACGCGCGTCGAATCCAGAACCGCAATGACGATGATGAGAACCAGCGTCGAGGTGCCGAAGACCGTCAACAGCATCAACGCGAAGATCAGCTGAGGGATCGCCATCACAACGTCGACGCCGCGTGACAGAACCTGGTCCAGCCAGCCGCCAGTCGTGGCGGCGAGGAACCCGCCGGTCGCGCCCATCAGGAAGGCGAGAAGCGTGGTCACAAGGGCGATTCCGATCGTATTGCGCGCGCCATAGATGATTCGAGACAACATATCGCGGCCGAGACTGTCGGTCCCGAGCAGGTGGGTCTCGCTCCAGGGCTCGTATGCGTTAGAGACGATTTCGGTCTCGCTGTAGGGTGCGAGCAGCGGTGCGAAGAGTGCGACGACCACGTAGAACAGTACCACCGCCATGCCGAATTTGGCGCTGAGGGGTGCCGCGGCCAGCTCTTTCAGAATCGTGGACAACGGCATCGTCGTCACCGCGGATGGAGCAGTCGCGGATTGGTCAGGATCGAAAGGACATCCGCGGTAAGATTGAGCAGAATATAGACGGTGGCAAAGATCATGCTACCGGCCTGGACGACGGGGATATCGCGCTTGGAGACCGAATCCACCAGCAGTTGGCCAAGGCCAGGATAGACGAAGACGACCTCGACCACGACGACGCCGACGATCAGGTAGGCGAGATTGAGCGCCACCACATTGATGATCGGCGCCAAGGCATTGGGGAGCGCGTGCCTCACGATTATTCGCGAGCGCTTGATCCCCTTGAGGCGCGCCATCTCGATGTAAGGGCTGGCCAGCAGGTTGATGATCGCCGCCCGGGTCATGCGCATCATATGCGCCATGACGACCAGTGTCAGCGTGAGCGCCGGAAGCAGGGTGCGGTAGACCTGTTCTCCTATCCCTAGCCTGGCGCCGGATATGTTGGAGATGCCCGGAAACCAGCCGAGCTTGACCGCAAAGACGAAGATCAGGATGTAGGCGATGAAAAACTCGGGAAAGGAAATCGAGCTCAAGGTGAAGATATTGGCGGCGCGGTCGAAGATGGAGTTGCGATAAAGGGCCGCCAGAATTCCCAGCGTCAGCGACAAGGGAACTGCCATGGCGGCCGCGAAGCCCGCGAGAAACAGGGTGTTGCCGAGACGCCCCGAAATCAGCTCGGCAATCTCGCGCTTATTGGCGAGCGAGCGGCCCATGTCGCCGGTCATCATGCCATAGAGCCATTGCAGGTAACGTTCGTGCGCCGGCAGGTCGAGATGCAGCTCGCGTCGGAAAGAGGCGACCGTCTCCGGCGTCGCACCCTGGCCAAGCAATGCCTGAGCCAGATCCCCAGGCAACAGCTCGATGATGAAGGCGATGATCAGCGAGACAGCGAAAAGGACCAGAAGCCCGAGCGCCAGGCGCTGCCCCACCATGAGCGCAATTTTTGCCATGCATAGCCTCCCCCGAAGGCTCCGCCGGACCGCTACAGCGGCCTGGATCCCAGTTCCCCTCTGGTGCCCGTCAGCTTACACCGCGGGGCGGCACGGCCGCAGCGCCGCCCGCTTAGGCGAACCACCAACGCTCGGGCAGCTTCAGACCGTCGAGGTCCCAGTTGGCCCCGATGGTGTCGTGGGCGAAGCCCTTGGTGGCGGCGTTGACGTAGTTGGCGAACATGGGCACCACGACCCCGCCCTCGTCGCGCAGGATCTGCTGCATCTCGCGGTAAATCTCCGAGCGCTTCTTCTCGTCGAGCTCGGCGCGCCCCTGGATCAGCAACTCGTTGAAGCGCTCGTTCTTCCAGAAGGTGTCGTTCCAGGCGGCGTCGGCTGCGTAGGCGGTGGAGAACATCCAGTCCGCCGTCGGACGGCCGCTCCAATAGACGGCGCAGTAAGGCTTCTTCATCCAAACGTTGGACCAGTAGCCGTCGTTGGGCTCGCGCACGACGTTGATGTTGATGCCGGCCGCCGCCGCATGCTCCTTGTAGAGCACCGCGGCATCGACCGCACCGGCGAAGGCCGAGTCGGCCGCGCTGAGATCGATCGAGAGCGACTCGAGCCCCGCCTGCTTGAGGTGGAACTTGGCCTTTTCCGGATCGTAGGTCCGCTGCTCCAGCTCGACGTAGAAGCTGGTTGCGGCAGACATCGGCGTATCGTTGCCAACCACGCCATGACCGTTCAGGATCGTCTGGACCAGCTCTTCGCGCTTGATCGCCAGCTTGAGGGCAAGGCGGACGTCGTTGTTGTCGAAAGGCGCCATGTCGGTGCGCATGGCGAAGGTGTAGTGCTGCGAGCCGGTCACCTCGAAAACGTCGATGTTGGGCGCGCGCTTCAGCAGGTTGACCGTCTTGAGGTCGCAGCGGTCCATCAAGTTGATCTCGCCGGTGGTCAGCGCATTCTGTCGCGCCGCCACGTCGATGATCGCCAGAACTTCGACCGAATCGAAATGGGCTCGGCCCTGCTTCCAGTAGTTGGGATTGCGTTCCATGTAGGTGCGCACACCCGGCTCGAACTCCTTCACGACATATCCGCCGGTCCCGACACCCGACTCCCAGTCGATTCCGCTGTCCGTGGCCGGCAGAATTGGCAGGTGGTAGTCGCTCAGGATATAGGGAAAGTCTGCGTTCGGCTCCTTCATCATGAAGACGACGGTATTGTCGTCGTCCTTCCGTATTTCGGTCAGAGTCGCCAAGAGGGCCTTGCCCGGCGACTTGGTGTCGGGTCCGCGGTGGTGATTGACCGAGGCGACAACGTCATCGGCAGTCATCGTCTTGCCGTTGTGGAACTCGACCCCGCTCCGCAACCTGAACACCCAGGTGGCCGCGTCGTCGGAATCCCAGCCCTCGGCCAGCTCGCCGACCAGTTTGCCGGTGTTGTCGACTTCAGTCAGGTTGTTGCGCAGGCAGCCGAAGCTGACGGTCTGCATGTAAGTGTCGAGAATGGTCGCCGGGTCCATCGAATCGGTGGTCGAGCCGGCGCCGATCCCCATCTTGAGCGCACCGCCTTTCTTCGGCTCTGCAGCAAGGGCTGTGCCGCCGAGGACGCTGCTTGCCGCAGCCAGCGCGCCGATGGCCGCTGCGCCGGCCAGGAAATCGCGGCGGCCGATCCGGCCTGCGCGATAGAGTGTCTTTAGCTCTTCGTATTTCATCTCGCACTCCCCTGTTCAGAAGGTTTGTTGTTAGTTCGGGGCCGCCGCTCTTCTTGATTGGGCGGATCAGCCGTGTTGTCGGACCGGTTCCTTCTCCTCTCGGCCGACGCCGGCTTCGCCGGCATCGATCCGCGATCGACGCTCGAGATCGCCGAGATCGCGATGGTTGCGCATGTAGGTGGTAGAAGCGTCGCGATAGGGCTGGAAATCCCAAGGCCGCCGCGCCCCTTCGCTCTGCGCGCGGTAAATTGCGCGGCGGCGACGCTGGCTCGAAAGCACCTGCTCGTGGATTTGCTCGAGATCCCAACGTCGCGCAACCTCTGCGCGGAACGCGGAAAGACGAGTGGCCTGCTCCGGCATGCCGGCGAGGTTGTTCCGCTCCTGGGGATCTTCCGCGAGATCGTAGAGCTGGTCGGGGTCCGCCGGGCAGTGGACAAACTTGGTCGAGCCGCGGCGAATCATCACCATCGGGGCGATGGCCCCTTCGCCCATGTATTCGCCGATCGCCTCGTCGTGACCCGTGCCGCCGGACAGGTGTGGTATCAAGCTCCTCGCCTCGATTTCCCAATCGATCTGCCGCGTCTCGTCGGCGCCCGTCAGGCCGGCCAGCGTCGGCATGAGGTCGAGCAACGATACGCAGCGCGCTTCGCGGCGCGGCCTGATCTGGCCGGGGAAGCTGACGATCAGCGGCACACGTGCCGAATGATCGAAGAAGGTCATCTTGTACCAAAGGCCACGCTCGCCCAGCATGTCGCCGTGATCGGCGGTGAAGACGACGGCGGTGTCCCGCTCCAGGCCGCAATCCTTCAGTGCCGCGAGCAACTCGCCGAGCTGGTCGTCGACATAGCTGATCGCGCCGTAATAGGCGCGCCGGGCCCTGCGGATCTCCATCTCGCTGGGCGGATGGATGTCGGCCTGATAGACGCCGAGGCAGCGCCGGGAGTGCGGGTCCTGCTCGACCGGATCGCGTGTCGGCGTCGCCGGTAGGTCTATCTCATCCTCCCGGTAGAGATTCCAATAGGCGGGAAGAATCGCGTAAGGATCGTGAGGATGGGTGAAGGAGACAACGAGGCAGAAGGGCCGCTCGTCGCCGTCGCGCGCGGCGTCATAGATGAAGCGGCGTGCGGCGAAACCGACCTCCTCGTCGAAGTCGAGTTGATTGGATCGCACGACCGGCCCGGCGTGGGCGACCGACGACATGTCGTGATACCAGGTCGGTCGCTCTTCGGAATTGTCCCAGTTCGCTGTCCAGCCGTAGTCGGCCGGATAGATGTCGCTGGTGAGGCGCTCTTCGAAGCCGTGCAGCTGATCGGCGCCGCAGAAGTGCATCTTGCCGGCGAGCGCGGTCCGGTAGCCGGCTCGGCGCAGAAGGTGCGCGAAAGTCGGTACGTCCGATGGGAAGTCCGCGGCGTTGTCGTAGGCGCCGATGCGGTTCGCTAGCCGCCCCGCCATCATAGTCATGCGCGCGGGCGCGCAGAGCGGGCTTGCCGTGTAGGCCTGTTCGAAAATTGTTCCCGCTTCCGCCAGGCGGTCGATGTTCGGAGCCTTGACCAGAGGGTGGCCATAGGCCGGCAGGAACGAGGCTGCCAGCTGATCGGCCATAACGAAGAGGATGTTGGGTTTCCCGGACATCGCGCCTTTTGCCGAAGTGCCGGACCAAGAGGTTCGGCGTTTTTCCATGCAAACAGACCTGCCGGAGACTTTGTAGCTGGCCTTTGTTTGGGTCGGCTATTAGTATTCTTTATGGCTGATCGATCCATCGACCTGAACGCGCTCAATTGCCTCGATGCGGTGGCTCGCTTCGGCAGCCTGACCCGGGCCGCCGCTACCCTGGGCATGAGTCAGCCGGCGGTCAGCTACCAGATTCGGAAATTGGAACAGCAGCTCAAGACGCCCTTGTTTCTACGGGAGCACCGGGGCGTCAGGCCGACCGAGGCCGGCCAACTGCTCTGTCGCGTGGCGCAGGACAGCCTGGCCCGCCTCCGCTCCGCGATGAGCGAGGTCCAGGAGCGGCGCGACGGTCCCCGGGTTACCGTGGCCAGCGATTTTTCCTTCGCCACCTACTGGCTGACACCGCGCCTCGCTTCGTACCGGGCGATTGCGCCGGACGTCGACGTGCAAATCGTGGCCGCGCAACACGAGTCACAGTCCGGGGGCGACGTCGACGTGACCGTGCTTTACGGAGCGAGCAGCTTGCTCGGCCGCTCTGCGGTCCGTCTCAGCCGCGAGCGGGTCGTTCCCGTCTGCAGCTCCGCGTTTTTGCGCAAGCATGGTCCTTTCCACGACAGCCGTGACTTGCTCCGCCAGCCTCTCCTGCATCTCGAAGGCGGCGACGAGACGCGCTGGTTCACCTGGCAGAGCTGGTGCGCGGCACAGAGTATCGACTATCGGCCGCAGGGCCCGCAGGCCCACTTCAATATGTGCTCGCTGCAGATGCATGCGGCGATGGATGGCCAGGGATTGGCGCTCGGCTGGGTCGACGTGATCCAGTCGTTGCTTGAGCTCGGTCTCCTGGTCCCGGCGACCAGCGAATACGCTGTCTCCGAGCGCGGTTTCTTCGCGCGCCTGGAAGGCGCCAAGCCAAGCGCGGCAGCCCGTACGATGTTCGACTGGATCTGTACCACGCTGCGCGACGACATTGCCGTTGCCGCGGCACGCGCGGAGGCTGGCGAGCGGCGGGCCAGCTAGAGAGCGTCGTCAGCGTGCCGTCGGCGCGCGCTCCTCAAAGCTGCGATTGTATCGGCAGGAGTCCGATTATCGTTGCCGCCAACTGGCGCCAGACACCCGCTTCCGGCTCCTCACGCAGGGTCCGGACCGCTCCGGCCGAACGGTCCTGCCAGACGATCTCTCCGTCATCGAGACCAACGCGATAGCTTTTCTGCGGAGAGGTCTCGTCGGCAAAAATCTCGCGAACTTCCGCAACCAGGCCGGCATGCTCGAACAGGACACCCATCTCGGAATTCAGGGAGATCGAGCGTGGATCGAAGTTCATCGAGCCGATAAATCCGGCACGGCCATCGACTGTGAAGGCTTTCGTGTGCAGACTGGCGCCGCTCGATCCGAACAGGGAATTTTCGCTGCGGTCATCGTAGGGCTTGAGCTCGAAGAGACCGACGCCGGCCTCGATGATGGGTTTCCGATACTGCGCATAAGCCCCGTGAACCGCGGTCACGTCGGTTGCCGCGAGCGAATTGGTCAGGACCGCGACCTTGACACCCCGTTGTGCCATCTCGACGAGCGCGCTGGTGCCGGTCTCGCCGGGGATAAAGTAGGGCGAAACGATTTCGAGATCGGACTTTGCGGAGTTAAGCGCTGGCGCAATGACGTTTATAAGCCAGTTTTCCTGGCCCATTCCTTTGGATTTCGCGGGTGGATCCGAGACGATCCTTGCCTGTGACGTCCAATGAAACGGCCGCTCGCCCGAAAGCATCTCTCGTACCGATTCGTCTTCTGCGACGCGATCCAGATAGGGGCGCGCTCGCTCGTCCGCTGTCAGGCTTGCCAGCTCGTGTCTGAGTGCTGGCAGGTCCATCTCACGCAGCGCGCCGAGCGCGCCGATCGGAATGACGGCGCTACTGTTCCAGAAATCGTCGAAGACACCCTCTGCCTGCCGAACCGCAGCTCCAAGCGCAAGCAGATCGAGGTCGCGGAAGTTGGCGTTCGAGTCGGCATCAAAATAGGCGTCGCCGATATTGCGGCCGCCGACGACGGCCAGCCGGCCATCGGCGATCCACGCCTTGTTGTGCATGCGCCTCGTGACCCTTATGGCGCGTAGCAGCATTTCAACGCCGCGACGAAGTGCATCGTCGCGATTTCGGCTCGGATTGAACAAGCGGATGGCGATGTTCGGGTGAGCGTCGAGGGTCAGATGGGCCTTGTCATGTCCCTGCGCGTTGATGTCGTCGAGAAGCACGCGGACTCGAACGCCACGGTCGGCGGCCTTGACGATTTCATTGGCGAGGAGTCGTCCGGTGAGATCGCCCTTCCAGATGTAGTACTGCAGATCCAAGCTTCGGCCTGCACGTCGCGCGGAGAGGGCGCGAATTGCAAAGGCATCGAGATTTCCCTCCAGCAGCATCAAGCCGCTTTGGTCCGGCCGCTCTGACACCAGGGGAGCGACGAGACTGTCCAGCGGCGTTTCATTGTCGGCAACCGGAAGGAAGGTGGACGGTTCGCCCTGCGCTCGTTCCGCGAAACGGCCATACGAATAGAGCGCTAGGAATGAGGCCAGAGAGAACGCCGCCACTGCGGCAAGAACGATGAAGAGCAATCGCATTCTACCTCGAGGGCTAAGCCTTGGTGGCGCCGAAGGTCTGGGCTCCAGCGTCTTCAGGCTGCCATCCTCGCGTCCGCAGACGGAACCTGCGACGAAGCGCCTTGGCGGTCAATCCGGGCGCCGCTCGGCAAACGGCGGAGTGGGTTGTGGCAATGCCGCGTTCATGTGCCGGTTATGGCTGGTTGTCCTTTTAGGCATAAAAAAACAGTGCTATTACGCTGGGAACCCGGAACTCAGGTATCGGTCCCATGTCCACGAGTCCCCTGGCACTCCATATTGCGAATGAGATCGTCGAGTCAGTCCGGGCCGGGCGGATCGCGGCGGGCAGCCATCTGACGGCACAGCGCGTGGCGGACCAGTTTGGGGTGTCGCGCTCGCCGGTCCGGGAGGCGATGCGGTTGCTGGCCAGGCAAGGCTATCTGGAGCAGCGGCCAAACCGTGGCTTCTTTGCCGTTGCCCGGTCGGACACGAAAGCGGCTCACGTGGGGGAGGGGGATGAAAAACCCTTCGACACTCCCAACGACTACCAGCGGCTCGCCGAGGATTGGCTGATGAACCGGATTCCCGTCGAGGTCACCGAGCAGCTTCTGCGTGACCGTTACGAGCTCACCAAGTCGCAGCTGACGAGCATACTCATGCGGGCGGTGCGAGAAGGCTGGGCCGAGAGGAAGCAGGGCTATGGCTGGCGCTTCCTGCCAGTCGCAAAGACGCCGGAGGCCTTCGAGCAGATCTATCGCTTCCGGATGCTGATCGAGCCGGCTGCCATGCTCGAACCCACGTACCGTATCGATCAGGCGGTCCTGGGAGAGCTCCGACGGGTCCAGGAGGCGATGCTCGAGGCGGACATCGAGTGCCTGCCGGGCGAGCGGCTCCTGGAAGCGGGGTCCAGCTTCCATGAAGAGCTGATCAAATTCTCCGGCAATCCCTATTTCTCCCAGGCCCTGGTGCGGGCTAACCGCATGCGGCGGCTATTGGAGTACCGCTCGCGGGTCGACCGCCGGCGGCTCTATGTCCAATGTGCTCAACACCTGGAGATTGTAGGTCTCCTCGAGAAAGGGGAGATCGTGGAGGCCTCCTACCTATTGCGCCGGCACCTTGGAGGAGCCTTGGCCACCAAGTCCCCTATCGTCTGGCCAGGGAGCGCGGAGGGGGGCGCTCTTGCCGCAGCAACGACGTAAAAAGAATTTGCATTTCATAATCTAAAAAGCCAATACTCTCCGCTGCCGAGCGACCGGCGAGCGAGAGCATGCCCGCGGCTCGGGGAGGAGAAGATTTGCGGATCCTGGTACTGCCCTGTGACGGCATCGGCCCTGAAATCACCGCCGCGACCCTGGCGGTACTCGAAGCCGCCGGCCGGTCCTTCGGTTTGGAGCTGTCCTTCGATCATGAGGAAGCCGGGTTTTCGAGCCTCGAGAAGTTCGGCATCACGCTGCGGGCCGAGACCCTGGAGAAAGCGCGGAGCTACGACGGCATCATCCTGGGACCACAGTCGCATATGGACTATCCGCCGCCCGAGAAGGGCGGTGTCAACGTATCCGCGGGCTTCCGTGTCAAGCTCGACCTCTTCGCGAATGTCCGCCCCGCTCGCTCTCGTCCGTTTCTCGGTCGCGGCGTAGCGGGCATGGACCTCGTCATCATGCGCGAAGCGACGGAGGGCTTCTATCCGGACCGGAACATGTACGCTGGTTCCGGCGAGTTCATGCCGACGCCCGATATCGCCATGTCGCTTCGCAAGATCACCGCGCAGGCATGCGAGCGCATCGCCCATGCCGCGTTCGAATTGGCGATGCGGCGCGGCAAGCACGTCACGGCGGTGCACAAGGCCAACAATTTTCTACTCACCGACGGCCTGTTCCTGAAACAGGTTCGCAAGGTAGCCGCCGGGTTCCCCGCCGTTCGTCTGGACGAAATCATCGTCGACGCGATGGCGGCACACTTGGTGCGCGACGCCGCGCGATTCGACGTTATCGTCACCACCAACTTCTACGCGGACATCCTCTCGGATCTGGCAAGCGAGCTGTCCGGGGGCCTCGGGCTCGCCGGCTCGATCAACGCCAATAGCCAAAGCGGACTCGTCTGCGCGCAGGCGCAACACGGCTCGGCGCCCGATATCCAGGGGCAGAACCGAGCCAACCCGACGTCGTTGATCCTCTCCGCGGCCATGATGCTAAGGTGGCTCGGAGAGCGGCGGAGCCTGCCGGCCTTCGAGGCCGCCGGCGAGCGGATCGAAAGCGCCGTGGACGAAGTGCTCGCGAATCCGGAGACGCGAACTGCGGATCTCGGCGGGACCATTGGTACCGAGACCTTTGGCGCCTTGGTGGCCGAGGGGGTTGGCCTGCGCGCTGAACCTGTCGGCTTTAAGGCCGAGCGACGGTGACGATACCGAGAGCCGGAACGTCCCCGACAAAGTGACCGCCAGGGCGATGAAGCAGAGAGGTTGCGCTGACGCAATGCTGGGCATCGAGCTTTTTCGCCACAACTACCTTCGATCCGGGTCGGGCGCTCCCCTGCGCCAGGCCAGCGGCGCGATGCTCCAGCGAACTTAAAACTAGGGAGGACAGAATGTACGAACTTCGTCTACGAACCACACTTTTTGCCGGCGCTGTGACACTACTCTCGGTAACGGCGGCGCTTGCGCAGGACGTTCCAAGCAGCTACCCAGCCGACTACGCCCAGATCATCGAAGCGGCCAAGAAGGAAGGGACGGTGGCAATCTATACCTCGACCGACCTTTCTCAGGCACAGGCGATGATCGACGCCTTTTCCGCCAAGTTTCCAGAGATCCAGGTCGAGTATAACGACCTCGGGTCGAACGGCACTTACAATCGCGTCATCTCCGAGGCGGCCGCCTCGCAAGTGGGCGGCGACCTTGTCTGGAGCTCCGCCATGGATCTGCAGATGAAGCTGGCGGCCGACGGCTATTTCGAACCCTACGAATCGGCGGAGATCGAGAACCTCCCGGATTGGGGCAGCTACAAAGGCTTGGTGTATGGCACCTCGATCGAGCCGGTTGGAATCATCTACAACAAGGGCGTTCTGTCGGAGGACCAGGTTCCGAAGACCCGCGCCGACCTGATCTCCTTTCTGCAAAGCAACAAGGATGAGCTCGCCGGCCGGATCGCCACCTTCGATCCCGAGAAGAGCGGCACCGGCTTCCTGTTCCACACCAACGATGCGACCGTGACCGAGGACTTCTGGGACCTGGCAAAGGCTTTCGGCCAGGTTGGCGGCAAGACCTATTCGAGTTCGGGTGGAATGAAGGAAACCGTGGTCTCGGGCGAGAACGTCCTCGCGTTCAACGTCATCGGCTCCTATGCGCTCGACTGGGTGAAGGAGAGCGCAAACCTCGGCGTGGCATTTGGACAGGACTATACTGCCGCCTTCTCGCGGCTGGTTGGGATCGCAAAGGGTGCACCGCATCCGAACGCGGCAAGGGTCTTGGTCGATTTCATGCTGTCTCAGGAAGGGCAGAGCGCCATGGCTGCGCAGGGCCTGCCTTCCATGCGCACGGATGTCGATACCGGCTTCAATCTCAATACGATCAACGAGCGGGTCGGAGGAAACATGAAGCCGATCGCCATCGACGAAGGCCTTCTGGAATATATGGAGCCGACCAAGCGCGTCGAGTTCCTGCGCGAGTGGAAGGCCGCACTGGGCAGTTAAGCCTCTTCGGACGGCGTCTGCCGGAGCCGTCCTTGCGATAGCAGGGACGGCTCCGGCC
>JBOHKJ010000134.1:0-7785 GCA_050728975.1 Kiloniellales bacterium
AGCGCAACAGCCAAGTAACCGGCCGCGACAACAGACAAAGACAGCAATCGCGGGGTGGAGCAGCCCGGTAGCTCGTCAGGCTCATAACCTGAAGGTCGCAGGTTCAAATCCTGCCCCCGCAACCAACACCAAAAACCCTCGATCCTCACGGGTCGGGGTTTTATTCTTCGAGCCAAGCTGCGTCTCCCGGACAAGTCCGACCTGGCGAGCCGCGCCACAGGCCTGAAGCGTTACCTTCTGAGTGCTCAGACCTTCCTCTAGGCGGCGGGGCAATCGGAACGACAGGTCCGGAATGCTTCTGCCAGCGCAGCGTTCTGCAACGCAACCGCCAGGTGCGCCCGCCTGCTCAGGTCAAGTATCGCTGACAGCCGCGTTGGCTTCGTCCTCGTCGTTTGATCGACCTAGCCGACAGAGAAACCGACCGCACGTCAAGCAGGAAAGCGGCAGGTTCACTTTATGACGTAATGCTGTTGCGCCCTCAGACATGGCCCAACTATCATGCGAAGGTAGTCGAATATGCGGAGCTGGCAAGCCTTCGGGTGCAACCCGAAGGAGTCAATAAGCGCATCAGCGCAGGAAGCGGAGGAAGTGCAATGAACGATCGTAAGGAACAGGGAAATCCGCAAGGATGGGCGCTCGCAACGCTTGCCGCAGTGAGCCTGGCGGTCCTCTCGGTGCCATCCGTCACGATGGCCCAGGAATGCAGCAATCGCGGCGCACTCGATGCGATGTACTGCGACGCCGATGGCGACCTTGTTGCCGACGTGCCCACCGATTCATCTAAGCTGGACAATCCAGACACACTCGTCTTCGCCTATACGCCCGTGGAAGATCCGGCGATCTACGAGGATATTTGGGATCCCTTCATCGAGCACCTGGAGGAGGTCACCGGTAAGGGCGTCCAGTTCTTTGCGGTGCAGTCCAACTCCGCCGAGGTGGAAGCGATGCGGAGCGGGCGCCTGCATATCGCAGGCTTCTCCACCGGGCCGACACCGTTTGCAGTGAACCTCGCCGGCTCCGTGCCCTTTGCGCTCATGGGCAGCGACGACGGCCGCTTCGGCTACACGCTGCAGGTCTACACCCGCAAGGATTCCGGAATCGACGAGATGACGGACCTCAAAGGCAAGCGGATCGCCCATACCTCTCCGACGTCCAATTCCGGCAATCTGGCACCGCGCGCGCTGTTCCCGGCGCTCGGCGTCACGCCGGAGCAGGATTACGAGGTCGTCTACTCCGGGTCGCACGATCAGTCGATGCTGGGTGTGGTCGCCGGCGACTACGACGCCGCCCCGGTTGCATCCGAGGTGGTCGATCGCATGGCCGAGCGGGGCCTCTACGATCCGGCGGAAGTGAAGATCGTGTGGGAATCGCAGCCGTTCCCGACCACTTCCTACAACTATGCGCACGATCTGGATCCGGCGCTGGTCGAGAAGATCAAGGAAGCCTTCTTCAGCTTCGATTTCAAAGGGACCGCGCTCGGCGAGGAGTTTCAGGGCGTGAGCAAGTTCATCCCGATCACCTACAAGAAGGACTGGGCCGTCATCCGCGAGATCCAGGCAGCCAACGGCGTCAAGTACACGCCGGAGGATCTGAGCAAGGAATAGTCTTCGTTTACGCCGCGGCCGCCTCCCAGCGGTCGCGGCTCCCAACCCGCCAGAGCTACCGATGCTTCTGATCAAGAACCTCGTCAAGAGTTATGGCTCAGACCAGCCGGTGCTCAAGGGGCTAGACCTCGAGGTTCCGGGCGAGAGCATGGTTGCCGTCATCGGTGCCTCTGGCGCCGGTAAGAGCACGCTTCTCCGCTGCATCAACCGCTTGGTGGAGCCGACGTCCGGCGAGGTCGTGCTGAACGGTGTGACCCTGACGGACTTGAAGGGCAAGCCCTTGCGTTATGCCCGCCGCCGCATCGGCATGGTGTTTCAAAGCTTCAATCTGGTCGATCGCCTGACCGTAATGGAAAATGTCCAGTCCGGCAGGCTGGGCTACATTCCGCTCTGGCGGGCGGCCTTCCGCCGCTACCCCAAAGAGGATATCCGCCGCGCTTTCGATCTGATGGAGCGCGTCGGGATTGCCCACTACGCCAACAAGCGGGCAGACGAGCTGTCAGGTGGCGAGAGGCAGCGCGTCGGCGTCGTGCGCGCGCTGATGCAGGAGCCGCAGATCCTGCTCGCCGACGAGCCTACCGCTTCGCTCGATCCTAAAACCTCCGAGCAGATCATGGAGCTTCTGCGCTCGCTGTCGCGGGAGCTGGCCCTGCCGGTGCTGATCAACATTCACAACGTCGTCGAGGCCAAGGCCTTCACCGACCGGATCGTCGGCATGCGTTATGGCCGCATCATTTTCGACGGATTGCCGGATCGGCTCGACGACGACGCCATGGACCGCATCTATGCCGGGGTGCCGGCCGAGGAGCGTGGTGCGCCGGGTGGCGCGCAGGTCGCCATGTCGCATGCGTCATGAGCAGGGCGACCGACGCCTGGCATAAGCCGCCTTTCATCGCAAATCCGCTACTGCGCTACGGCGTGATGCTTCTCGTCGCCGTCTATCTCGTCTGGTCGCTCTCCACTCTGCCCTTCGATTGGGAGCGGATCAGCGACGGCGTCGGCCGGGCCGCGCGCATCTTCTCCGGTGCCTTCCCGCCGAGCTTCGCGCGCCACGAGTTGATGCTCGAGAAATTCCTGGAAAGTCTGCAGATTGCACTGCTTGCCACTGCCTGCGGCGTGATCCTGTCGGTTCCGATCGCGCTCGCCTCTGCGCGCAACCTCGCGCCGATGCCGGTCTATGTCATCGGCCGCGGCATCTTCATTGTCGCCCGCAGCTTCCATCCTTTGATTCTCGCCCTTCTCTTCGTGAAGGCGGTCGGATTCGGCCCAATGGCCGGTGTCTTCACTCTGATTGCCTACGCGATCGGCTTTGTGGCGAAGATGCTGGCGGAGCGCATCGAGGAGATCGACCACGGGCAAGTCGAGGCCGTGCGCGCGGCGGGTGCCGGCTACCTCCAAACGCTGATCTACGGCGTCCTGCCGCAGGTCATGCCGCGACTGATCGGCCTCAGCATCTACCAGCTCGACAGCAATCTCCGCGCATCGGCGGTGATCGGCATCGTGGGAGCGGGCGGAATCGGATCGACGCTCGCCAATGCCTTCGGCCGTTACGACTACGACTTTGCGCTCGCCATCATCATGGTCATCGTCGGCGTGATTCTCTTCAGCGAAGCGGTCAGCGGCTATGTGCGGAGGCAGGTGTGGTAAGCCTCGACTCCGATCCCGTCGCTTGGTCGCGCTTCACGCCGCGCCAGCGCCTGCAGCGCTTCGCGATTTTTTTCGGCACGGTCGCGGCGCTGGCATGGGCGCTCGGCTACATCGAGGTCAACTGGGAATGGGTGTTGGACGCGCCGCAGCAGATGGCCGACCTGTTCGTTCGCATGGCGCCGCCCGATTTCAGCAATTTCGGTGACATTCTGCGCGTCCTGATTGAGACGGTGAACATCGCGACGATCGCAACCGCCATCGGCGTCGTGATGTCGTTGCCCATCGCCTATATCGCGGCACAGAACACCACGCCCAATGGCGCTACCCTGTGGCTGGGCCGTTTCATCCTGGTGTCCAGCCGCTCGGTCAATACGATCATCTGGGCCCTGCTGTTCGTAGCGATCTTCGGGCCGGGCGCGCTGGCGGGGATCGTAGCGATTACCTTTCGCTCGCTTGGGTTCCTCGGAAAATTGCTGGCTGAGGCAATCGAGGAGATCGACCGGCGGCCCGTGGAAGCGCTGGAGGCAACTGGTGCCTCGCGCTTCAAGGTCATTCTCTACGCCGTCGTGCCCCAGGTCGCGCCGACTTTCTGGGCGGTCGGCATCCTGCGCTGGGACATCAACATCCGCGAATCGACGGTGCTCGGTATGGTCGGCGCGGGCGGCATCGGGGTCATGTTCCAGAGTGCCATCGATTTTTTCAATTATCCGGTAGCGGCGGCGGTCCTTCTTGCCATCTTGGCGCTGGTCATTCTCGGCGAGTTTATAGCGGCCTGGCTGCGCAAGCGAATTATCTAGAAAGGCGCCTGCTTCCGGCCGCAGCCTGATCCCCTCCTGGCCTTCATCGCCTCAAACGGGCGCGGGGCCACGCTGCGCCGTATCGGCATCGGTGGGGGCCACGCGCTCTGAGCGCTGGCGTGCCGGGCCATGCGCGTCGATCAGGTTGTAAGCGGTGTTGACCAGGCCGATATGCGAGAAGCCCTGCGGGAAGTTGCCGACGAGACGTCGGGCGACCGGATCGTATTCCTCTGCAAGCAGCCCGAGGTCGTTGCGTAAGGCGAGCAGCCGCCCAAATAGCGCAGTCGCCTCCTTCACCCGGCCGAGCATGACATAGGCGTCCGCAAGCCAGAACGAGCAGGCGAGGAACGCGCCCTCCCTGCCGCCAACCCCGTCGTTCACCTGCTCCGTCGAATAGCGCAGAACGAAGCCACCCTGCAGCAGCTCACGCTCGATGGCCGTGACCGTGCCGGCGACGCGCGGGTCATCCAAGGGCAGGAAGCCGACCTGAGGGATGAGCAGGAGCGCTGCATCCAGGGCTTCGCTCCCATAATGCTGAACGAAGGTGTTGCGCCGCTCGTCGAATCCGTTCTCGCAGATGTCGGCATGGATCTCGTCGCGGATCGCGCGCCAGTGGTCCACCGGGCCCTCGAGGCCGAAGCGCTCGCACGACTTCACCGCCCGGTCGAAGGCGACCCAGCACATCAAGCGCGAGTGGGTGAATGCCTGGGCCGGCCCGCGAACCTCCCAGATGCCGTGATCCGCCTTGCGCCACACCGTCTCGACATGGGCCAGCAGCGCCTTCTGCAGGCGCCAGGCCTCGTCGAGCGGACTCAGGTCCGCCTCGCGGGCCGCATGCAGGGCGTCCATCAGCTCGCCATAGACGTCGAGCTGGCTCTGCTCCACTGCGCCGTTGCCAACGCGCACGGGGAGGCTGTTCTCGTAGCCTGGCAGCCAAGGTACCGCGTTCTCCGGCAACCAGCGTTCGCCGGAAATGCCGTACATGATGCGCAATTGCTCGGGATGACCGGCGGCCGCGCGTAGCAGCCATCGTCGCCAGGCCTCGGCCTCCTCGCGATAGCCCGCATTGAGGAGGGCGTAGAGCGTCAGTGTCGAGTCGCGGATCCAGCAATAGCGGTAGTCCCAGTTTCGATGTCCGCCTATCGCCTCGGGCAACGACGTGGTGGGAGCCGCGACGATGCCTCCGGTCGGTTGGAAAGTCAGAAGCTTCAATGTGATGAGCGAGCGCATCACCGCCTCGCGCCAGCGCTCGTCGTCGTGTTCGAAGTGGCAACGCTTGGACCATTCCCGCCACCACGACACCGTGCGATCGAGGCTTTCCGTGCGGTCCGGCACAAAATGCGGCGCCTTGTGCGAGCGATGGTAAGACAGCGTGAACGGCACGATCTCGCCCTCACGCACCGTGAAGGTAGCGGTTGTCCTCATGTCCCGGCCGTCCAGCGGTACACCCGTATGAAGCTCGACCGCATCGGGACCTGCGACCGCGCTCAAGCCATAGTCGCGCCGGCGCACCCATGGCGCGGCTTGGCCGTAGTTGAAGCGCAGGGTCAGTTCCATCGTCATCGTCGTCTCGCCTCGAACCCCGCGCACGATGCGCACGAGATCGATCTTCTCGTCGTCCTCGGTCAGCGGCATGAAATCGGTGAGCGTCACCGCGCCTTCGTCCGTCTCGAAGCGCGATTCGAGCACGGCCGTACCTGGGAGATAGCGCCGACCGGTGCGGCAGGCTCGGTCCTCGGGTGCTATCAGCCACCGGCCGTGCTCGGGCCCGCCAAGCAGTGCGGCGAAGCAGGCGGCGGAATCGAAACGCGGCAGGCACAGCCAGTCGATCGAGCCGTCTCGGCCGACTAGCGCCGCGGAGATCATGTTGCCGATGACACCATAGTCTTCGAGTGGCTTTGACATGGTGACTTGACCTGGTGTTTCGCCAAATGCTTCCGCGGCTATCCGCCGCCTCGGAATCCCGGGTAGAGGGTCATGCCGCCGTCTACAAACAGACTGGTTCCGGTGACGTAGTCCGAAGCGTCGGAGGCGAGCCAGACGACGGCGCGGCCGATATCCTCCGGTTCGCCGATCCGGCCATAGGGGATGAGATCGAGAAGGTTAGCTATTTCGTCGGGCGTGTCCCTGGCATCTTCGTTGATCGGGGTACGAATGGCCCCGGGCGCCACCGAGTTCACGCGAATCTTCATCGGCGCCAGCTCCTGCGCGAGCGATTTCATCAGCAGCATGACTCCTCCCTTGGAGGCGGCGTAGTTCGCTTGGAAGGCCCAGGGGACGATTTGGTGGACCGAGCTCATGAATACGATTTTGCCGGTAGCGGGCGATATGTCGGGCAGGGGGCCGCGGCGCAGAAATTCGCGCACCGCTCCCCTCGCGCTCAGGAAGGCGCCGGTGAGATTGACGTCAATCACCGCTTGCCACTCGGCGAGGCTCATGTCCTGGATCGGCGCGGAGCGTTCGACCCCGGCGTTTGCCACCATTATGTGCAGCGTCCCGTGGCGGCGAACGGTCTCGGCGACCATTGCCTCGACCTGGTCCTCCTTGGATACGTCGGCCGCGATCGCGTCGGCCCGGCCGCCGGCCGCTTCGATCTCGCTCACGACCGCCGCTGCCTTGTCTTGCAAGCCACGCGACGGTGGATGATTCACGATGACGGCGACGCCGGCTTCGGCGAGCGCTATGGCAGTTGCCCGGCCGATACCGGAAGAAGCGCCGGTTACGATCGCCACCTGTCCAGAAAGCCTGTGAGCGAGCATGAGGCTTGCCTCTTCTTTTCTGATCGCAGGGCACAACCATCAGCGCTCACCCAACACCTGTCGCGCCATCGTCGCAACCCCCTGGGTGCCGTAGACTGGCGGTAGCGGTTAGCAATTCCCGTTTTGCCGATGGCGCGAAGGACGCCGCCCGAAACCGATGCGGCTCGTTTCGGTACCGCTCGATCGGGCCGGGCCCGGCGGCTTTATTCCGAAAGATAGGCGCCCAGTGCGAAGAGCTCGGCTTCGATTGCCCGAACCCGCGCCGCCGCCTCGGTTCCGCTTCTTGCGAGCATGGTCGCCGCCAGACCTTCCACGATCGCCATCGCCGCGGCTACCGAAGGAAAAAAGGACGGGCTGTCGACGGAAAAACGCAGCGTCACGCTCGCATCCTGCGCGATCGGCGCGGCTATGCTGTCGGTTATCGCCAGGAGCGGCGCGCCACTGCGCCGAACGGCCTGGACGACGGGACCGAGCTCGCGGGAATAGGGCGTGAAGCCGATCGCGACGATCGCCTCCCCGGGCTCCAGCGCCGCAAGCTCCGCCCCGTGCGCCCCGCCGTCCCCGCCGAGCAGCGTGACGTCGGACCGGAACATGCGGCAGAGATAGACCAGCGCATGCGCCGGAGCACGGCAGCTTCGAAATCCTGCGACCCTTACGCCGCGCGCGCGCTCGAGCAGAACGCACGCCGCCACCACGTCGTCGTCAGTATTCCGGGCTCGCGCGACAGCGAGATTGGTGGCGACGGAGGCGATCGAGTCCGAAAAGACGCTGTCGGAGTCTCGTCTTCGAACGAGGGCGTCCGCCTTCGCGGCGAAGGGCGCGGTATCGGCGCGGAGGCGATCGGCGAAGGGCTGGCGCAACGACGCCCATTTCTGAAATCCGAGCCGCCGCGCCAGGCGAACGAATGTCGTCGGCGTAACGTCCGAGCGCGCCGCGAGGTCGCGCATCGAAGAAAGCGCGACTTCGTCGGGGTGGTCG